>DAHVFL010000090.1 GCA_027316975.1 Chloroflexota bacterium
CTATTGGAGCGAGCGGTTAGGGAGAAACGAGCTGGTGGGCTACCAGGCATCAGCGCGCGGCGGTGTGGTGAAGGTGCGCCTGGATGGGGACCGCGTGCATCTCGGTGGGCAAGCGGTAACGGTGCTGCGAGGAGAATTGCTTTAAAGAAAGCGAGCCATGTATGGCTCAGAACTGTTTAATTGCCGGTGGGAAGCTAGAAGCAAGCATGGCGACCGCAAGCGTCGCCATGCGCCATTGATATGATGCTCCTGACATTGCACCCCAATTTGTGCTACACTTTCTAAAGTGCTAGATTGCGAGCGTCTCTGTGTTTAAGCAAGAGGCTGCTGGCAATTACCCTCTTTTCTCAGTCCCATTTTTCAATGACAGGAGCATTTCTTCGATGACACAAACGGTTGATACGACCTCACACTCTACCGTCGGTCAGTCAACACGCCGACAGGATGGATTTGATAAAGTAACCGGGCGAACACGCTACGCCGGCGACCTCTCTATAGGAGGGCTATTACATGCCCGGCTCGTGCTCAGCCCGTACGCGCACGCGCGTATCGCTGCAATCGATATTTCAGCCGCGACGCAAGTTCCTGGCGTGAAGGCGGTCTACACGAGCGAGACGCTTGGTGTGGCCGACCCTGCCAGCAATGCGCGCACCCACGCTCCTCTGGCCTACAAGGAGGTGTTGTGGGCCGGCCAGCCCGTTGCCATTGTGCTGGCGGAGAGCGAAGCCGCAGCCGAGGACGGCGCGGGGGCCGTTGATGTGGAATACGAAGAGCTGCCGGTAGTGATGGACCCTGTAGCGGCTATGCAACCGGGCGGGCCGTTGGCGCGCACACTCGTCAAGGAAACATCGTCTGAGATTGCGGGCGGTGGCGCGCACGCGGCTGTTTCAGAGAGCGACGTGGCGGAAGTCGAGCAAGAGCAGCTTTCCGAGAATGTCAGCGATAAGGCGCACATACACGGAGGCGACATTGAAGCGGGATGGCGCGAGGCAGAGGTGGTGATCGAGCGCACCTACACCACCAGTATTGTGCATCAGAGCTACATCGAGCCACACACAATCACCGCGCAGCCGGGCGCTGGCGGGCAACAACTGACTGTCTGGGCGAGTTCGCAGGGCATGATGGGCGTGCGTTCAAGCGTGGCTGAAACGCTCGACATTGCTGAACGGCAGGTGAGAGTTGAATCGGTGCCGATTGGCGGCGCGTTTGGCGGCAAGTTTGGCCTGCTGGAGCCTCTGGCCGCCGCCGCCGCTTACAGGTCGCGCCGCGCAGTCAGGCTGGCTTTAACGCGCACGGATGATTTGCTGGCAGGCAATCCCGCGCCGCAATCCAGCTTTACGCTCAAACTGGGCGCGAAATGCGACGGGACGCTGGTGGCGATGCAGAGTAAGATTGTCTTCGATACTGGCGCATACGCTGGCGCGGGTGTTTTCCTGGCCGGACTGATCCTCGGCAGCACCTATCGCTGTCCCAATTACGATTTTCGTTGTTACGAGGTCATGACGAATAAAGCTGGCGTGGGCGCATATCGCGCCCCGTGCGCGCCCCAGGCCACTTTCGCGCTTGAATCGGCTGTTGACGAGCTTTGTCAGAAACTGGCGATGGACCCGGTCGCATTTCGCCTCAAGAATGGATTGAAAGAGGGCGATTCAACCATCGATCATCGCAAATGGCCGCGTATCGCCATCATGGAATGCCTGGAAGAAGTACAGAAGCATCCGCTCTGGACAGACCGCGCGGCGCAAAAGACCGCGCCTGAGGAGTTGAAGGGCTGGAAGATCGGTGTTGGTCTATCCGTCGGGGGGTGGCCTGGCGGCACAGAACCGGCTGCGGCGGCCTGCCGCCTTGAGAAAGATGGCTCGATCTCGGTCGTAGTAGGTACGGTTGATCTGACCGGTTCTGATACTTCGATGTCGTTGATTGCCGCGCAGGTGTTGGGGATGCCGGTTGATGCCGTGCAGACCGCGCATGATAATACCGATACTATGCCGTATAGCGGCGGTACGGGTGGCAGCAAAACCACTTACGCGATGGGCGCGGCGGTGCTGGCTGCTGCCCAGGATGCGCGCAGCCAGATACTCGCGATTGCCGCCGAGATGCTGGAAGCCTCGCCCAATGACCTCGATATCGAGAGGGATAAGGTTGTGGTACGCGGCGCGCCGGGCAAAGATGTCACGCTGAAGAAGATCGCCGAGGCCTCGATGCGTTTCGCGGGCAAGTACGCTCCCATTTACGGGCGCGGGCGTTCCGCGCTCAGCACGACATCGCCCATGTACGCGGCGCACGTGGCGCGTGTGGCCGTCGATCCCGAAACCGGGGAGGTGCGCGTGCTGGATTACCTGGCGACGCAGGATGTCGGCTTTGCCATCAACCCGGCAGAAGTCGAAGGGCAGATTATCGGCGGCGTGACGCAGGGTCTCGGCTGGGCGCTCTACGAGGGCTACGCCTACGACGAAAACGGCCAGTTGCTGACCTCAACCCTGATGGATTACGCGCTGCCGCATAGCCCTGAGGTGCCAAATATCACGCCTGTGCTGGTCGAAATTCCGTCGCCGCTCGGTCCATTTGGCGCGAAGGGCGTGGGCGAACCACCGGTTGTGCCGGTCGGCGCGGCCATCGCCAATGCCGTTTTCGACGCGGTCGGCGCGCGCGTGGCGGAGCTGCCAATTACGCCTGAGCGGTTGTTCAAGGCCATGCATTGATATTATTAACATGAAGCTTTCAGGGCAGACGCTCTGCGTCTGCCCTGAAAGCTTCATGTTAATGACAAAAATCTTCTGCCACTGCGGTCAGTATCTCCGCGCATTGTTCCACCTGGGTAAGATCGGACCACTCTACTACCGCGTGTGCCCCTGCGCCGCCGGGGCCACAAAATCGGCGAAAGTGTAGGGGTAAAAGTGATATAATTTGGCAGAATGGTATAGTTTGATTCTCACGTCAGGGTATCACGAAGTAGCGGCAATAGTACCATTTTCGAGCAGGTTTCCTCGTCTTCTGCTATACTCTCTCCTGGTTGAGCGATACACGTTCATTGTGTAGAGGGGAGAGAGACGAATGGAAAGTTTACTTTCAAGCTACCAACAACACATCATTATCAAGCACATGCTTCATGAAGCGCGTCATCTAACAAAAGAGGGAGTGCCACCGGCGCAGGTCAAAGCGGACGTTGGTCATTTGCGAGATCACCTGGTGGAACAGGCTCTCACCGACCTGCGCCTTCGTCGCCAGCGGGGTCATCTTAGATGAAGGTGTTCTCGAATCCATGACTACCCCATGTCCATCAGGGAAGAACGCTTCGCCGGTATAGTCAAAAGGCTCAATTCTTGATCGCATCTCCACCGCTTCGCAACCTCCGTTTACTCTAAAAACGCACCATTTTTGGGTATGTATTGACTGTGGGATCGATGTGCCTGGATGATTGGTGTTAGCTTCATTTGCATGGAGATCAAAGGAGTGAGAGGTGGAGCATGCAAGAAGAACAGGTCACACTCACCGGGGGAGTGGTAGTACGAGGTAATCAGGGAGCCAGCTATGTGGTCGAGACTTTGCTGGGAAAAGGTGGATTCGGGGCTGTTTATGTTGTGAGAGACCGGCGCGTCAAAAGCCAGCGTTTTGCGCTCAAGGAGCTGATTGGTCAGGATAAGCTTGACCGGGAGTGTTTTCTCTTTGAGGGGGAGCTGCTCAAACGGCTGGATCACCCGGCTTTGCCCCATGTGTATAGCGTGTTTGAGCGCAAAAAGCTCCCGCGGGTGTATATGCTCATGGATTATATCCAGGGACGCAACCTCAATGACCTGCGGAAAGAGCAGCCAAAACAACGGTTTGCGCTTCCTGTGGCCCTGGCTTTGTTGGCCCCCATTGTAAATGCGCTCGACTACCTGCATAATCAGGACCCGCCCATCGTACACCGGGATATTAAACCGGGAAACATCATCGTGACGGTAGACGCCAATGAAACTATGCTGGTCGATTTTGGTACGGCCAAAGAGTATAATAGCGAGGCTACCACCAGTGTTGTTCGCCAGGTGACGACTGGTTATGCTGCGCCGGAGCAGTATATGGGCGGTACCGACCCGCGCACCGATATCTATGGCCTCGGAGCGACCCTCTACACACTTTTGTCCGGGCAAACGCCGCCTGATGCGCTTGTACGCGCTACAAGAAGCCAGGGATGCGACCCTCTCCAGTCGGCGAACCTGGTCTTACCGGCAGTGCCACTCTCCATCGTTGAGATCATCCGGCGGGCAATGAGTCTGAGTAGTGATGATCGCTACGAGACGGTGAAGGAATTCTGGCAGCAATTGCAGTCCCACGCTCCTCAACAACAGGAACAGATTCCCGCGCTATCCTCGAGCCTGTTCTCTCAGCCTTTGCCTGCTCAAAGCCGTAAAAAGGAGTCGGCGGCAACTGTCCAGCGTCGCCGGCTGGTGCCTCGTTTGAAAAAGCGCGTTGTACTACTCCTGGCTTTGCTGGCTTTGTTTCTTACGGCAGGAACGGGAACCGGTTTGCTGCTGCGTGCGGCCAGTGCGCCATCTACAGCGCTGAGAACTGTTGCCCCTTCAAAGTCACCAGTGAAGCCCTCAGCAACGTTGATCCGGGATGCTTCAATCTACCCACCTCTGGCCGCATTATATAGCGGGACGGTTGGCGACTTGATGACGCAAGAGAGAACAAATCTCCTTTTGACGGATATTAAGCAAAGCCAGGAGAACATTCATGGTTCTTTCCTGGGCCTGGGCCTGGTGGGTCTGTTCAATGGAACTGTCACGCCTTCCGGGCGGGTGACATTCAGTGTGAATATTTATACGGGGGAAATGACCCTGGTTTTTGAGGGGTACATCAAAATTGGTGGAGATATAGCGGGAAGCTTTGCTGTCCTGGACCGGCAAGGGCAGCGCACGGGCGAAGCCGGAATTTGGAATGTCGCTTCGAGTGGCTCCCTGTAAAGCTAATGAGCTAATGGCAACTGCATGGCGCGTGTGCTCAGGGCTTTTTGGTTTACCCGTTGTACCGCTCAAGCCTGCCACAGAGTAATTGTAAGGCTTCCTCGGGATGAGCACAAAAATGGCGCATCTGCGAGGCGACATTAGAGACACCGAGCCAATCCATCAAAGCCAGCACTCCGCCATTGAGCGCGGCTAAGGCCTCTGGTGCCCCCGCCTGACGGACTTGACAGGCATCTTCTCCCAGGGTCACATCCCGTCGATAATGCAGGCGATTTTCGATGCGCCAATGCGCTTGTTGCAGCTCCAGCAGGCGAGAGGCAGAGGCTTTCTTGCGGGGCAGATTGGTCAGGCCATAGACGGTCTCCTCGCGCTCTTTGTCCCCGTCTTTCACCTTGCGGTGTAAGCGAAAGACCTGAGCCACCCCGGCCCACTCGGTCTCGAACCACTCGTTCATCTGCGTACTGCTCCACAGTTCGCGCACTTCCAGTCGCCCATGGCCTTTTTGCACCTGTTTGCTGTAGCGCCACTCCTGTTGCTCGGCTTCCGGGTCGTCAAAAAAATCGACCAGGTCTTGATACATCTGGGGCTGGTTCTTCTTCACGATGGTCAAATAGAAGCCCTGATAGGCATGCACACAGGTACACCACTTCTTCTGGGTATGCATGGCATCACTGCTGATGATGCGCCCTTTGACCAGCGCCGGGTGAACCAGGGCCGCGGCCGCACTGATCTCATTTTCTTTGCTCTGCACGGCTCGTTGCGTCAAGACGATGCCACTTTGACACTCATAGAGGGACAACAGATGCACCGACGGCTGGCTTTCGCTCTCATGCCCCAGCGTGCCACGCAAGGTTTTGCCATCCATTGCCACATGCGTCAAGGTCTCTTCCTGCTTGGTGGCCTGCAAGCGGCTCGGTTCGCCGCCACACTGTTCCACGGCTCGCGCTTTGAGCAGCACCGCGGCCATCACCGTCGCGATCTGCTGCGCATCGCAGCGGGCCAACGCCTCGCTATAGGTCGAATTGGTGGGAAAGCGCTTGGGCCAGTGCAACTGCACCCGTAACCAGCCTGCTCGTTCGTTGATCCAATCCACAATGCCATTGATGGTCGTTTCTCCGGCCAGTTTGCCCGGCAGCAGCAAGGTCAACAGCAACGGCAAGGGATAGCGTTTGCCTTTCTTCTTGCGTCCATCCGTCACTTGTTCAAACGCTCGATACAACGAGGCCGGATCAATGCTGAGTCCTTCAGCCGCCCCTGTCTCTTCGCTCGCAAATATGCTAAGGTACATCTACGCCATTTCTCGCTTTCATAGGAGTGTTTTGGGATTTTCCTATTCTAGCAAGAATTGGCTCATTTTTACACTTTTCGGGTACACCAAAAAGCCCTGCGCGTGTGCTATACTTACACAGTGCCAGCAGGGGCCTTGCCTGCATTACTACAGAAGGAGTTTTACGTATATGAACGTTGCGGAAACCTTCGAGACAATGGTAACACTTTTTAATCCCGCGGCAGCTTCGAACATGAACAAAACATTCCAGTGGAACATCACTGGCGAAGAGGCCGGTGTCTATGCCCTTAAAATAGCTGATGGCGCCTGCCAGTTGATTAAAGGCGGCGTAGAGAAGCCCGATGTGACCTTCAATCTTTCCGACCAGAACTGGTTGAAAATGGCAGAAGGCAAACTTGACCCGCAGAGCGCCTTCTTTAGCGGCGCGCTTAAAGTCACCGGCGATATTGGCCTGGCCTTGAAAGTTCCCCAGCTCTTCCCAACCCCGCGCTAATTCACCCGGAGAGAGGGCGGGTGATTGATGTGTTCAAAATTTCTAAAAAGGGTCTGCATCCTTCCGGGTGAAACAGGGAGAGAAGCTGTAGGGACGCGATTCATCGCGTCCGTCTCGCCCCTCCTGCAACCGGGAAGGACGCGATGAATCGCGTCCCTACATTCACCCTAAAGGATGGAGACCCTCTAAAAATTTGGACTTGCCAATATTTACTTTTGTATGGTATACTCACCATGACTACGTGTGTCTTTTGCGCAGTACGGCATCCCGTAGAAAGGCGTTTGAAATGGCTCTCAGGAGCGATGAACTACACTATAATTTACAACACCTGAATGGTATGCTGACCACCCATGAAGCGGCTAAACAACTTGATTTGAGTTACTGGCATTTTATGCACCTTGTGGAAGCCGGACGCATACCGGGTGTGCGCGTTGTAGATCGGTGGCTCTTCTCTCCCGACGACCTTGACGATTATAGACGCAGTAAGTATGGCGAACTCGAAGACCTGGCAAGAACAGCGCTTGAGCATCCCGCTATTGATCTCACGGAGAAACAAGAAACGATTTGCCGTTTCCTCGCCAGTAGTGAAAGACCATCCGAAATAGCGCGTAAACTGAAGCAATCTCGCCAGGCAGTCCACTCACAAATATCCCTGGTCAAAGAAAAAGTCTCGCGTATCCAGCCCAAAAAGCCCCTCTCATCCACTCCACCTGAAGCGCCCGCGCGGCCGTTGCGCAGAAGAAAAAGCCCTATTCCACTGCGTCCTCCCAAAAATAAGCGATAAACCAGGCCGTCAATGGCAAAAGATTACCAGGCAGGGAAGGGCGAGTCTCCAATGACTGCTGAAATTGCAATAGTCACTCCAGGCGAGGTACGGGAGCGTCTCAATAACGTTTCCCCATACATCATTTTAGATGCGCGTCCTCACTCGCATTACGTTGCAGGTCATATACCCGGCGCAATCTGGATAAATTGGGAGTCATGGTGCGAAGAAGCGCCTGCTCATGCTGGACAAACTTTAGCTCAGGCAGGATACTGGGGAGTGCTTAAAGAGAGCACAGATGTTTCACTTCAAGAAGCTGTGACGCGGTCAGGATTGAGAGATGGATGCCCGGCGCTTGTCTACGCTGATGGCCCGAACTCGAGGGGACGTGAAGCCCGTATCGCCTGGATGCTCCTGTACTGGGGAGTATCCTCCGTGTCCCTCCTCAATGGAGGCTGGAGCGCCTGGCCCAAAATGGGGGGAAGTAGTGATGTGGTAACACCAACGCCCGGGCGCGGCCAGTTCCACATCCGCGTTCAGGGACACCGGCGCGTTCAATTACACCAACTAAAGCAAGACTTGCAGGGAAATACTACGCCTCTCTTGATCGATGCGCGTTCGCGTTCAGAGTTTGCCGGACGTGATAATTCCTATCAGCCACGCCTGGGAAGGTTGCCAGGAGCGGTGCATATGCCTTTTACTGACTTATTTGATGAAACTGGACGCTATGTTACGAAAAGCGCCTACCTGGAGCGCCTTCCGCCACAGGTAAGGAACGCTGATCGCTGCGTGGCCTATTGTGAAGTCGGGGTCCGTTCCTGTCTCTTCGCGCTTCTCCACGAAATCTATACGGGCCAGGTTGTTGCAAATTTCGATGGTTCAGTCATGCAGTGGGCATTGGATAAGACGCTACCAATGGAGCGCGATTATATGTCTGGTGGTTCCCCGGAAGCGCGAGATCCTGAGCGCAGCGAAGGATGACAGGGCAGAGGGCTGTCATCCTGAGCGCAGCGAAGGATCTCCGGAGCCAATGCGTCCAGGCGAAGACTACTCCGGGTTTGCCCGTTGATGGGGTCGAGGGACGCCCACCAGGGTCCCTACAACAGGGCGGCTTCTATTCCCCCGGCCATCCGCGGGTAGCGATCCGCGAAGGCGCGTAACAGGCCAAAGCAGCCCGCCAGCATCATATCGCCGTGCGGCGTGGCCTCGTATGGTTTGAGGGTCGAGCCGCGCAGCATCTCGCGACGCGGACCTGTCACTGCCAGAAAGGGGAATGGCGCGCCGTTGGGCCTGCCATCGCCGAGAATTAAGGCTCCATGCCCGCTGGTATCGAAAACCTCTCTGTTGGTCAGCGTGCCATTGGCGAGCTTGAGCAGCATCTGCTCCAGCCGGAAGCGGTCAATTTCGCCGGTGTGATGCTCGAAGATACCCACAATTTGCCCCTGTAGCAGGTGGAATGCCAGCGTGTGGAAGTTGCCGATATTGCAGAGTATGCTCTCTGACTGCGCTCGTACTAGAGGGTCTTCCAATGCTCCAAGCGCGGCTGCCGAGCCGGTGTCCATCAACAATAATGGCGCGTCAGGCGATGAACCGCTTAATTGCAGGTAGCGCGCGCTACTTTTCGCGATGGAGCGCAGGCGTGTCAATTCTGCGGGGGTATCTTGCGCGGGGTAGGCGAAGGCGCTGGGAACGGGCTGCCTGCGCACCGTCTGCTCGATGAAGTCGAAGCGAAAGCGGCGGTCGCTGACGCCCGGAGGCGCGGCTCCGTGATCGAAGGCCGCGATAGCCAGCCCCTCGACCGACGGATCGAGATCAAAGGCGCGCAGCGCGGTAATGATGGCCTGCGCGTCAAAATCCTGCAACTCGATGTGCTGCCAACCGGGATGTTGCGCGCGTCGCGCTGCTTCCCCGTCCTCGATAATCTCAAAGCCCATGCGCTCGATCTGTGTCAGGTCATCGTCGAAGGTGCGCCCGGCCTCCTGCGTCACAGCCACCTTGTAGCCTGCCAGCGCGTGATCGCGCGCAGCCCAGTGCGAGGGGCCGCCGCCCATGGTGACACCCGTCAACAGGATTGCCTGCCCTCTTGCGGTTGCGCGTGTAATGTGTTCCGCCACGATGATGGTTGGCGACGGCATGACCAGCTTGAAATTATTCTCTATCGTTTTGCCGCTCTCGAAGAATAGGATGTCCTGCGTGCCGGTGCCGACATCAACGGCTAGAATGCGCATAAGTGTACTCCCGGGTGATGTTTCTTGCCGCCTGCGGTGGCTGAGGACATCACCCACTTCTTGTGAACCGCGAAGCGGTTCTGAAATCATGGTACCATTGTAACAGATTGTTGGCCGGTTCGTTATCACGCATCTCTCGTTGATTACCGCCTGCGTCAATATCGACGCGGCATTGAACAAAGGAGGCCTCAGCTAAACGTCATAAAACTTGACGTAATCGCCAGGAGGGGATACAATAGAGTCTGAGATCATCGGTAAATAATCATGTAATTCGCCGGGCGACTCTAGCCGTCCGGTTTTCTTATGCCCTTGAGGAGTTATTCACAAAAAGTATGCAGGTAATAGATACAATGACCCGGACAGATAAGTTAGTGAAGCGGGAAGATATCCGCAATGTTGCCATTATAGCCCATGTCGATCACGGGAAGACCACGCTGGTAGATGGTCTGCTCAAGCAGAGTCACATCTTCCGTGAAAATCAGCAGGTGGGCGAATTGATTATGGACTCGAACGACCAGGAACGCGAGCGGGGCATCACCATCCTGGCGAAGAATACCGCCATCATCTATCGCGGCATCAAAATTAATATTATCGACACGCCCGGACATGCTGATTTTGGCGGCGAGGTTGAGCGCGTGCTCAACATGGCCGATGGCTGTATCCTCCTGATCGATGCTGTCGAGGGTCCTATGCCGCAGACGCGCTTTGTCCTGCGAAAGGCATTAGAACTGAACCTCAAACCGATTGTGATTATCAATAAGATTGACCGCCGCGATGCGCGTATCGAGCAGGTCTACGAGTGGACGCAGGACCTGTTTCTTGAACTGGCGACGACCGATGCGCACCTCGATTTTACGGTCCTGTACGCTATTGGGCGCGACGGCGTGGCGATGTATCATCCCGACGACGAGCGCGTCAACCTGGAGCCGCTTTTTGAAACGATTGTCAGAACCATCCCGGCTCCCCTGGTTGACGCGAACGCGCCGCTGCAAATGCTGGTAGCGGCCCTCGACTATGACGATTACAAAGGCAAGTATGCCATCGGGCGCATCGTGCGCGGTCGCCTGAGCAGCAACAGTTTTGTGGCGCACATCAACCGCGATGGGGTGATAACGCGCCAGAAGATCAATCTGGTCTTTACCTACAAAGGTCTGCAGCGTGTCGAGGTGCCGGAAGCGCTGGCCGGTGACATTGTGGCCCTGACTGGCATCGCCAACGCCAACATCGGCGAAACCATCGCCGACGTGGATACCCCCGAAGCCCTGCCCACCATTACTATCACGGAACCGACGCTGAAGATGACGTTTGGCGTGAATACCAGCCCGTTCGCGGGCAGAGAAGGCAAATATCCCACGTCGCGCCAACTGCGCTCGCGCCTGTACCGCGAACTGGAAACCAACGTGAGCCTGCGCGTGGAGGATGGCAATACGCCCGATGAATTTATCGTCTCCGGACGCGGCGAACTGCACCTTTCCGTGCTGATCGAGACTATGCGCCGCGAGGGGTATGAGTTTCAGGTTTCGCGCCCCGAAGTGATCACTCGCGAGGAAGATGGTCATATTGTCGAGCCAATTGAAGAACTGGTGATCGACACGAAGGATACCTACATCGGCGTGCTGACGGAGACGCTGGCCGCGCGCAAAGCGCAATTGACCAATATGACCAACGACGGTTCGGGCAATGTGCGCCTGGAATACCACATTCCGACACGCGGCCTGATCGGGTTTCGCAATGCTTTTCTCACGCTGACGCAGGGCAATGGCGCTATGAGCAGTATGCTGATCGACTATCAACCCTGGATGGGCAAGATCGGCACGACGCGTATGGGCGCGTTGATCGCCTCCGAAATGGGCGTGGCCGTGACCTATGGCCTCAACAACGCGCAGCAGCGCGGGGATACCTTCATCGAGCCGGGAACGCCCGTGTATGGAGGCATGATCGTTGGGATGAATGTGCGACCGATGGACATGATGGTCAACATCTGCAAAGAGAAGCAGAAAACCAATATCCGCTCCTCCACATCGGACATCATGGTGCGCCTGACCCCGCCCATCATCATGAGCCTTGAGCAATCGCTGGACTTCATCAATAACGATGAACTGGTCGAGGTGACGCCGCAAAATATTCGCCTGCGTAAGAGGTACCTGACGCAGAACGAACGGGCGCGCGCCAGAGATACTGATTAGCCATCAAAAAGGCCAGGGTAATCCCGCCTGTCATCCCTTGCTTCCTCTGTCATCCCTTGCTTCCTCTGTCATCCCTTGCTTCCTCTGTCATCCCTTGCTTCCTCTGTCATCCCTTGCTTCCTCTGTCATCCCTTGCTTCCTCTGTCATCCCTTG
>DAHVFL010000091.1 GCA_027316975.1 Chloroflexota bacterium
GTACTACTACGAGCCACTGGTTGACGAAATCATTACCCCGCTGATGTTCTCCTACGCCGGTGATAAAGCGCGCGACACCCTGAAACGCGCCAGCATTCCACCGCAAGCCTATTTTCCCCAACCCACCTTCTACCAGCAGCTACAGGCGCGAGGCATCGCTTCCTACATCTTCCAGAGCGCGGCCTTCACACCCTCCACTGCTTCAAACGTCTACTACCAGGGCGCGACCGTCTTCCCTTATAAAAATCTGGATGACGGCTTAACCCGGCTCGCTCGCTCACTGGAGATGGGTACGGATAGAAGCGAGCAGGGCGGCGGACGCGAGAGGGTAGGCGGATATGGGCAGGAGAGCGGACGCCAGACGGAGAGCGGACGCCAGACGGAGAGCGGACGCCAGACGGAGAGCGGACGCCAGACGGAGAGCGGACGCCAGACGGAGAGCGGACGCCAGACGGAGAGCGGACGCGATAAATCGCGTCCCTACTATTGCTTTTTTTACTACAATTTGATTGATACGGCCTGTCACCTCTATGGGCCAGATTCCAGAGAATTCGAGCAAGCCGTCAATGTCTTCTTTACGGCCCTCGACAGGCATCTTTCCACGCTCTTACGCGCCAAAAAGGAGAATACCTTGTTCATGATGACCGCCGATCACGGGCAAATCGCCGTAAATGCCAGCCAGACCTACTATCTCAACCTGCAAATACCCGGCATCTCTTCCTACCTTCAGACGAACCGGCGCGGCCAATTGCTTGTCCCGGCAGGATCGGCGCGTGATATGTTCCTGCATATCAAACCAGAACGCCTCGACGAGGCCACCGCGCTCCTGCGACGCAACCTGAACGGCATAGCCAGGGTGTACCGCGTGCAAGACTACATCGATCAGGGCTACTTTGGCTCGACTTCACCATCGCAAGCCTTTATGACGCGAGTTGGCAATGTACTGATCTTGCCCGAACCATCCCAGACCGTCTGGTGGTACGAACATGGCAAATTCGCCATGAACTTCTCCGGCCATCACGGTGGCCTGACACCCGCGGAAATGGAGATTCCCTTGTTTGTTTTGCCATGCTGAAGAAGAAACTTATCTTCCGTCTTACCCTGGTCGCCAGCCTGATCTTCTGGATATTTGTGTTCGTCGATAGCGGCTGGGGGCCGAATCTAACGCCACTCTCCATCCAACTGCGCGCGCCGCTTTCCATCGCCGGCCTGTTTTACGTCGTCTGGTCTACCGGCTATTTGCCGGGCGCGCTGGTAGGCGGCGCTATGCTGGACCGCTACGGCCCCAGGCGCGTGCTGTTCGTCGCTTCCCTCATCGTCCTGTGCGGCATGTCGCTTATCCTGCTGGGCGTGAGCGCCGTATCCTGGAAACCTTTCGCCTCCTTCGTATCTGTGGCCGCGCTGTTGATAGTCGCGGGATTAGCGGGAATTGGCGGCGGTGTCATCGACGCCACTACCAACGGCTTGATTAGCAGCCTGTACGCGCGCAAACGCGGCAGCGCGCTCAATATGTTCAACCTGCTCTATCCCCTGGGCGGCGTGTGCATCGCCCTCATCGATGCTGGCCTGCTCACCCTCTTTCACAACGATCCGCGCCCTCCCCTCATATTCACCATCTGTTTCACAATGCTTGCTACGATTTCCCTGATCGGCATCCCACGCCGTTATTTGCTCGAAACACAAACAGACTCAATTGCGGAAGTACTGGAAGAACCCCGTCAATCCCGCTCGCTGCTAGCCATCCTCGCCCCGGTTATCATCGTAATGATGCTCACCTCCGGTATCAGTTCCAGCACACGCGCCTGGACGCCCGCCTACCTGCACGTCGTCTACGGGCAAACGCCCGCCATCGCAGCCGCCCTCAGCAGCGTCTCATGGATGCTGGCCGCGAGCAGTCGCCTGGGAGCCAGCATCCTCATCATGCGCATCGGCTCGTGGCGCATGGTCATGCTCGGCGTAATTGTCTCGCTCATCGGCCTGATCGGCATGGCCTTCAGTCCCAACGCGCCACTCGCCACGCTCGCCATCGCCCTCACCAGCATCGGCCTCTCGCCCATCTTCGCCACCTGCATCGCCATCGGCAGCGACCGCGCCGGACGCTCCCCCGGCGCGGTAGTCGGCATCCTGCTCTTCGCCGCCGGCATCAGTACCGTCTTCTGTAGCTGGTTCTTCGGCTTCCTGCTCAACGGCCCCGGCCCCCTCTGGGCCGTAGGCTTCTGCTTCGTGAGCATGGTAATAGGTGGGCTGCTGGCACTGCGGTTGCGAAGATAGAAACTTACAAGTTACTCAACCTTCTACCAAACGTCAATGTATGAATGGTACCGGACCTGTTTATGAAAAGGAGGTTACTTTATGTTCGACACATCTCGACTCTCTATTGAAGCACAACCCATCGTAGAGGCTGCCGCCGCCATCTATCTACGCCATACAAAGCCCTGGTTTGTCGGTCTCGTCGTGCATGGCTCTGCCCTGAAAGGCGGCTTTATCCCCGGCTGTAGCGACATTGATTTCCAGTTGTACCTGAATGATATGCTCTCTGTTGAGACATGCCTATCAATTCAAAGGGAAATTTCTCAGATAGACCCTGATCCATTTCGCTACATTCAATGTTATCCTTATATAAATATTCTGCCCGAAGAACATACCGGCCCGGTTCCCGGCGCTTACCATATTCTTGCAGGTAGACTTCCAGTAGCCGAGGCAACTCGAAGCCAGTTGCAGGAATCGGCCAGAACACGCATAGCTGCATTAAATCCTATGCCAAAGTATCTCGTTGACGGTCTCCTCGAATCTGGCATAGGTCGCCTATCATGGAATATCCGCTGGCTCTGCACCGATGTATGGTCGGCAGTCTATCAAGTACTCATCCTTCAAGGGCATGATCCTTTTACTATCTGGAACTTACCTAAACCACAGGCCATTCAATTGATGCAACAAAACACACCTCTGGGTCAGACTATTCGCACATTCTATCGAGCAGTGCAAGTCTACTATACTTCCGAAGAGACAATTGAAGAAGGACTGAGTGTGATTGAAGCCGGAGTGAGTTTTCTGCAAAGCGTAAAAGCATGGTTGAAGGAAAGCTTCATCCTGTGTTAAAAATATATGAAAGCATACATGGAAAGGACGCATGGATAACGACAAGATTCCCTCGTCGGCAGGTCTTGCAGCCATCTTCAACGAAGTACACACCGAACGACTCATACTGCGTCGCCTCCAGCCCACGGATGGCCTTGCAATGTTCGCAATACATGGCGATCCCGCTACCAACCAGTACAACCCGCATGGCCCCGATCCAGACCTGGCTACAAGCGAGGAAACGTTGCGGCTCTGGTGTCAGCAGTGGGAAGAATACGGTTTCGGGTATTGGGCAGTCACGCTTCCACAGGCAGAGAACATCCTCGGTGTTGGTGGTGTGAGGCATCTGGTCTGGCGGAATAGAGAGGTGCTGAACTTATACTACCGGTTCACTCCCGGCGCATGGGGTCGCGGGTATGCCACCGAACTTGTGCAGACCGCCGTGACCCTGGCGCGAATACATCTCCCACAATGGCCCGTGATTGCCCGCACGAGAGCCGAGAACATAGCCTCCATACGAACCGCCGAACGAGCCGGACTAGTGCGGCGTCCCGACCTGGATACAGAACATATCGTTTTCGCGCTCGGCTGGCTCCCGATTGGCGATCAACAGAACTCATTCCAGGGATGAAATGATGCATACGAAACTCATCTAGATCGCACGCGCATCACCCCGATGATCGCGCCGCCAATCACCGCAATCCACAGGGTAAGCACTGCCGGCACCAGAGCCTGAGTTGCGAATTGACCAACCGTATTGATCAAAATCCCGACTCCATCTCCCGAAACGCACCAGTTCGGACACTGATACTGGCGGGGCAAAGACGCGAGCGCGGCCCATAGAAGGCTCAGCACAATAGAGACCAGCCCATCGGTCAGGCCAAAGAAGACCCCCCAGAACAGGCCCCACAACGGAGTGCTGTAACTAACGCGGCGGAAGAGAACGGCCAGCAATGGACCGGTTAGCAGGCCGGGCCATACCACCAGCAGCATGTCAGCCGCGACAGTAGCGTTGCCCACTTGCCAGGCGTACTCAGCCGCCACCACCAGGCAGATCAGCAGGTTAAGCAATAACGCGCTCCAGACCCAGCCGTCCTTATTTTGATAAACCTTCATCACCTCGGTGCTTACTTCGCTACTATGCCCGCTCCGGGGCGCATCCGGCGCTGGTGTGACGGGTAATTCACGTTGCGCATCCGGCACGGTTATCGCGGTTTGCAGCGTCGGACCATCCAGTTCGCCAACGAAGATTGGCCGCTGTTCTTTATGCTCCTCCTCGCCATGCGGCGGCGTACCAACCAGTGTAGGCCGCGCGACGACTTTTCGACTGCGCTGGCTGGTAGGAACAGGTAGCGTTCCAACTTCTTGCGTAATATCCTGAGATGCCACGTACAGGTCGTCGGCAAATGCCTGCACCGTCGCGTAACGGTCGTGCGGGTCTTCGGACAGGGCGCGTTTCAGCACAAAATCGACCGCCAACGGCAGATTCGGGCGCACTTCCAGGATTGAACGCGGCATCACAAAACCGTGCAGTTCCGCCCAACTGTGCGCGTGCGCGTCTTTGTTTCTCTGCCAGGGCAGTTGAGCCGCCAGCAGGTAATAGCACGTCACCGCCAGCGCGTACTGGTCCGAGTAGCGCCCAGGTCGCAGTTGCCATACCTCCGGCGCCATATAGCCCGGCGAACCGGCCCAGGGCGTGCTCAGATGCGAGATATCCGCGTCAATTAAGGCGGCAACGCTGAAATCAGACAGCACGGCATGAGAACCCATTTGCAGGATATTGCCAGGCTTAACGTCACGATGCAAAACACCGCGCGCGTGCGCATAGTCCAGCGCCTCGGCTATCTCTTTCGCAATAGTGACAACCCGTGTCAGCGACCAGGGCCGTTTGCCCTGCTTGTCCAGGATTTCAGCCAGCGAACCCTGCTCGGCATACGGCAAAACCAGGTAAGGCAACGGTTCCTCTTTCTCGCTTTGCTGCTCCCCTGTTGTTGCCTGTCTGTAGAGAACGCCATAATCAAAAATCGGCAGGATATAGGGGTGTGATAATAAAGCCAGCGCAGCCGCCTCGCGCTCAAAATTACTTACACGCGCCTCGCTCCACGAGTGGTGTAGTATTTTAATCACCACCTTCCGCTTATTCAGCGCAGGCTGTTCCGCGAGGTATACATCGGCAGCGCTCCCGTTGCCAACATACGAGAGCAGGCGATAGTCGCCGACCATTGCCCCTTCCACCAGACTGCCACAGACAACGCACCATAACGCCCCGTCATTATTCAAGTGATGTCCAATACAGCATGTTACCATCAATCTGCTCCACAAATATACATGCCAGGTGAGAACTATCTGTTGAGTAGACGCGAGAAGCAGGCGTATTTAGGGGTAGAAAGGCGAGAATAGGAAAAGCGCCAGGCACATCGCGCGATGTGCCTGGCGCTTTTCCTATTCTCGCCTATTCATATCTTAGCACCTCAAGTGGTCGCACGCGCACCGAGCCATACGCCACCAGCGCCGCCGTAACCATGGCAAGCAGCGCCGCTCCCACAATCAAGACGAGCACGATCAGGCCGTTGACACTGAAATTGCTACGGAAAGCGAAGCGGTTCAGCAGATTCATCGCCAGGGTCACAAGCAGCATGGCTAATGTCGCCCCCAGGCCACCAATCACGCCGTTTTCGATCAGCACTTCGCTCAGCACCGTGCTACTGGTATAGCCGACCGACTTGAGTATACCCAGCTCGCGCCGCCGTTCCAGCATCGCCAGCGCCACCGCGTTCGCGATAATGATGATACCCGCCAGCAGCGACAAACCCGCAATTGTGCTCAGTGTCAGCAACATGTAGTTCAGGTACTGGTCGATAAAGTCTCCCAGGTTTGCCAGGTTGAACACAAACGCGGTAGGCGCGAGCTTGCCGATAGCAGCCAGCGCCTTGCCAACACTGGCCGGAGCAATCTTCATGTAGAAAATCGTCTGTGGCACACCCGTACTGAGCAACTGCACCGCGCTGGTGGTAGTCAACAATGGCTCAAACGTCCCACCGAAGCCACTCGAGCGGTAAACGCCAACCACCGTCATCGTCACCGTTTGTTTACCATCGACACTCGCCAGCGTAATCGTACTATTCACCCCGATACGCCCCTTCAAAGGAGCGAGATGCACAAGCGGCCACGGAATCAGCACGTTGTTCTTTCCAGCATCGCTGGCATTCAAGCTGCGCCCCTCGGAGATGGTAAGGTTCGTTTTATCGGGAACCTGGTTACTGGCAACATCAAAGCCCTGCACGCCGCTAAGCTCACCCAGTACACCATGGCGTCCCAGGCTGCTAAACGAGAAGCCAGCAGGTACATTCTTTAGCACGTCTGCAATAGCTTGAGCATTGATGGCGACCGGCACCGTCGTCGCGATAGTGTTTTGCGCCGACTTGCTCAGACCGGGAATGGTACTTTGCCCGGATTTCAGCGCGCTCACATCGCCCTGTGAGGCAATCGTCACCACATTATACGTCAGGTTGTTCGCCAGCGCGTTATTGACGCTATCACGCAAATTCTGCCCCAGCACCAGAATCAACCCGATGGTAAACATGCCAACAAACAGGGCCAGCAGGGTCGTCGTCGTGCGCGCCCGTTGCCGGCCAATGTTGCGCAAGGCCATTTTCGTGCTGGATTTCCAGGTGCGCGGCAATAGCACCACCACAAAACCTACCACCGTCAGCGCCAGCAACAGGTAGCCAAATGTCGGCAGAGCCAGGGCGATCAGCACCGAAAGCACGACTCCCAGCAAGAGCAAACCAAGGTATCGTAGATTAAAGCGTTCCGGCACAGGTAGTTTTCCCACCAGCAAGACCACCAGCGTGAAGAAGAGGCTCAAGAGGCCCAGGAACACAAACGCGCCATACACCGCGCCAATGCCCAGGATGACATCGTTGAGAATGACTATCGAAAGGATGCAAAACAGTACCGAGAGCAAGAGCAGCAAACCAATGGTCAGCACAACGCTACCGGTTCGATTGCCCGCCGGAAGCTCGCGAATCACATTCAACGGGCGAATATTGGCGGCCTGTACAATCGGCATCAGCCCGAAAATGAGGGCCGTCACCAGGCCAATCAAGACGCCGCCGCCAATGGTCAGCGGATCGAGCACGAACGGGATGTTGATACTGAACGTTTGCTGCACCAGGCCGCGCACCAGGTAACTCACGCCGGTCGCAACCAGCGCGCCGACCACGCCGCCAGCTAATCCCAACAAGCCCGCTTCGAGACCGAAGAGCAGGTACAGATCGATCCGCCTGTAGCCCGTGGTCTTGAGCATAGCAATTTCGATTTTGCGCCGCGACAACAAGACCTGCATAGTATTGACGATACCTACGCCGCCAATCAGCAGCGCCAGCAGCCCGGCGATTTCCAGAAACTTCTTGATGTTATCCACCAGGCTCTGCTGGGATTTCAGGGCATCCGCCACCGTCTGCGTATTGGCAAGCAGAAACTGCGCATTTATCGCCTTCACCGCTGCATCAGTATGCTGCTGGTCGGCTGTGGTGATATCCACCGTGCTGAAGAGCTTTGCCGTGTTTGGCGCAACGGTAGCAAAGTAGGAGCGCGCAACCAGCATAACCCCGCTGTTCTGGGCCAGCGAGCCAGAATCCGTCACAATGCCAGCGATTTTGACCTGCAAGACCAGGCTCTTACCATCCGTATTAGAACTCCCATGCACTGTGACACTATCGCCCACCTTTTTATTGAACTGGTCGGCGAAGCTTTTATCAACAAGTGCATTCCCATCAGTAAGCAAATTGGCAATACTACCGTTAGTGGGATTGACGAACGTGGGCGGCGTGACCACTGGATATGTAGCAGGATCAACAACATCAACCGTAAAGTTACTGGTGACAGAGGCAGCATTCCCCAGCGCGCCCGTCGAACTGCCGAACGCGGTATAGTTGGTAATCGTGCCATTACTTTTAAGCGAGTCAAAAAAGCTCAGATCGCTTGTGTTGAACGGCTTCGTATTGGAGGTGACGTTGATATCACCGCCATTGGCATCGCGCACGTTGCTGGTAAGCGCGTTATTGATCATCAGACCCACCAGCTGCAACGCCACTATCGCCATCACCCCCACCGCCACGCAGAACAGCGCCAGCACAGTCCGCTGCCCGCCGCGCAGCAGCGAGCGCGTCGTGTAGTTAAAGTACATCGAGGTTTTCATTACTTGATCCCCCCGGCCATCGTTTCAATCGACGCGATTCTGCCATCAATGATGCGAATCGAGCGATCAGCGTGCGAGGCCACCACCGGATCGTGCGTGGCAATGATGAAGGTCTTGCCAGTTTGCTCGCGCAGGTTCGCAATCAATTGCAGCACGTTTTCCCCGTTCGTCGCGTCCAGGTTGCCCGTCGGCTCGTCCGCGATCACAAAGGCCGGGTCTGCCGCCAGCGAACGCGCAATCGCCACGCGCTGCTGCTCGCCGCCGGAAAGCTGGTTGGGCCGGTGCGTCAACCGGTGCGACAGCCCCACCAGGTCAAGCAACTCCTTAGCGCGAGCCGATGGTGAGCCTTTGTGTTTCCCCACATACAGGGGAATCTCAACATTTTCCTGCGCCGTCAGCGTCGGAATCAGATTAAAGGCCTGGAAAACCATGCCTATTTTGCCATTGCGTACCTCGGCCAGCTTCCCCTCAGACATCGAAGTGATATCTACCCCATCGATCAACACCTGCCCGCTTGTCGGATTATCCAGCCCGGCAATAATACCCAGCAGGGTACTCTTACCCGAACCGGAAGGACCCACAATCGAGATAAACTCCCCGCTATAAATCTGAAAACTGATCCCCCGTAATATCTCGATACGCTCTCGCCCAAGTGGTAGACTCTTCGTAATATCACGCACATCCATCACCACCGTGCGCTCGCCCTGTCGCGCCTTAGCCTCTTCAGTTTTTACCATTTCATCCATGTAATACAGGAACTCCTCTCGCCTGTTAAATTGATAATGAACAGCCAGTATCCACATATATAGCATACGTTACCACATCCGGCGTTTCAAATTCCTTTCAAAACGAAATGCCAGATGTCATTTCGATATTTCAACATATATTGAAATAATAACGCGCAGCCCCGGCACATGTCAAATACAAGAGCCAAACCGAAACGAACAGGTAACACACCGCATTCTCTTATACTAAGAGTAGATTACAGGGGCGAGATTCCCAGGGTGGGGCTTGTCTTTCACTGGTAGGTTTCTTGAAACGCGCCGGAAGAGCCTGTCATCCTGAGCGCTGCGAAGGATCTCTCGTCGGCAGCACGCAGATCCTTCGCAGCGCTCAGGATGACAGCTGGTTACTTCTCTAGCTTCCTTCCTAAAAAACCTCCCAGTGAAAGGCGGCGGCTCTGTCCCCGCCCTGGGAATTTCGCCTGGTAATTTGGGTAGTTTGACTCTCCATCCTTGTGGGTGCTTGTAGGGACGCGATTGATCGCGTCCGCTTCGTGCGAGCGCTGATCTGGGGCGGACGCGATCAATCGCGTCCCTACAAGCACCCGATTTTTCACCCAGAAGGATATAGAACCGTAATTTTGTAGGATATGCAACCAGCAACAACTATGCTATACTGCATAGAAACTTAAAAGGAACCCGGGCAATCATCAGAAAGCTATCGTCATTCGTCGTCACTAGATAGATCAAACGAGGGGAAACCAAAGCTATGCGTCGAGGAACCTTAACCGTCCTCCTTTTCATTATTTTGCTGGCAGCGGCAGCCGTCTACATTGACCTGCCCAACACTCCCGGCATCCACATCCTGGGCATTAACAATCCGCTCACCGTTAAGCAGGGCCTGGACTTACAGGGTGGCATCAGTGTATTGCTCAAACCCGACCCGGCGCAGCGCTACGATCCCGCCACCCTGGCTCAGGAAATGCCAGCTGTGCGCAACGCCCTTGAGCAGCGCGTCAACGGTGGCCTGGGCGTCAACGAACCCAGCATTCGCCTGCAAAGTAGCAACGGCCAGCCGGCCATTCTGGTTGAACTGCCGGGCTTCAACGGCAACCAGACCAACGCCGTCAACTCGCTGCTGAAAACCGGCACCCTCGAATTCTGGAACACAGGCAGCACACCAGTACAGCTTGGCACGGTTTTCGACCCCACCCAGTATACGGCGAACAACCCCGGTGGCAAGCCGCAGTTCACCGGTAAAGACCTCGATGCCAGCCAGGTCTACGTCAGCTACGACACGGCAGGAAGGCCACAGATCAGTTTTGAAATGAAGGGCGATGCGATTGGCAAATTTGGCACCTTCACCTCCCAAAATATTAACTCGTATCTGACCGTGACGCTTGACAGAACCGTCATTGAATCAGCAACCATCTCGAGCGCCATCACCGGCCCCGGCGTCATTACCGGACAATTCACGCTCGATCAAGCCAACCAGATTGTGACCGTGCTGAAATACGGCGCGCTGCCCATTTCGCTGGTCAGAGACAGTGAAAAAACCATCGGGGCCACGCTCGGCCAGGATTCCATCACGAAAAGCTTTATAGCCGCCATCATCGGCCTGGGCATCGTCATGCTCTTCATGCTGCTGTACTATCGCCTTCCAGGTTTTCTGGCCGACATCGCGTTGTTGCTCTACGCGCTGTTCACATTCGCCATCTTTAAGCTCATCGGCGTAGTGCTCTCCCTGGCCGGTATCGCGGGCTTCGTACTCTCTATCGGTATGGCGGTTGACGCCAACGTGCTCATATTTGAGCGCGTCAAAGAAGAACTACGCGCGGGCAGGCTCCTCTCCGCGGCCATCGATGTCGGGTGGAAACGCGCCTGGACCTCCATCCGTGACTCCAACGTCTCGACGCTCATCACCTGTGCCGTGCTGTATGCCTTTGGCAGCAACTTTGGCGCGAGCATCATCGTTGGATTTGCCACCACGCTATTCCTGGGTGTTCTGATCAGTATGTTTACCGCCGTTGTAGTCACACGCACCTTCTTAAACCTGCTGGTGCCTACTGGCTTTGTGAATCACCCCGCACTCTTTGGGCTTCCTCCTGGCTCGATTGCCACGGCATCCCTGGCGCGGCGGAATAGCACTGTTTAACGAGGAGAAAGCCGTGTTCAATCTTGTAGGAAAACGTTACCTGTTCTTGATCATTTCACTGATCGTCATTATCCCAGGCACGCTCTCTTTGATTTTCAGGGGCCTGAACCTGGGCATCGACTTCACCCAGGGTACCAATATCGAACTACGCCCCAGGGCAGCTCTCACTACCACTCAGGTCAATGCGCTGCTTAGCCCACTGCGCCTGCAATCATTGCAGGTCATTCCAGGCAACAACACCAGCCTGCCCGGAAATCAGAACATCTGGGTGCGCCTGAATACGCGCATCGACGCCAACGTGCAAAAAGCTATTACCACCGATTTACAGACTAAATACACGACAGCCCTTTCGGTCACGTTCGATGATCTCTCGCTCAATCCCCTCTCTGGTGCCGGCAAAGCAACCACTGTCACAGTTGTCACCATCACCAGGTTTCCCAGCAAGGTCACGCCCAAAATTAGCGACATCCAGTCTCTGCTGGCAAATTTGCCCCCTACCTCTGACCCGGCTAAAGGGCCACCGACCTCGACGCCAACACCGGCAGTTACCACAACGCCGACCGCGACGGCCACAGTGAACGGGACCGGCACAGCAACGCCAACAGTGACAGCCACACCGAAAACCACACCGACCGCGACGGCCACGCCCAAAACCACGCCAACAGCCGCTTCTTCGCCAATTGTAGCTGTATCGCCAATCCCTACTGTTGTAGATACCAACCCGTCCAAGATTCCCGTGTCGGTCGCTGCGGTCTACCAGGGACAGACCACACAAAC
>DAHVFL010000092.1 GCA_027316975.1 Chloroflexota bacterium
CTAATGACCTGCTTGGCTTTACCTATGAAGCCTTTATTGATCGCGTGGCCCGCAATTCGAAAGGCCACTTTCTGACGCCCCCATCCATCGTCGAATTTATGCTCGACCGCGCCGGATACTCTGACTCTTCCATCATTGGAGAAAGTCTGCTCGATCCGGCATGCGGATCAGGCAGTTTTCTTGTACACGCCGCGCGCCGGCTCAGGCAAGCGATTGCCAGCAATATGTCTCAACGCAGTCCAGTCGAATGCGCCCGGCTCTTCATTGAACAGGTGAAAACCCGGCTCGTTGGACTTGAAGTGAACCCATTTTCTTGTTACCTGGCAGAACTTAACCTGTTCATCCAGGTGCTTGATGATCTGGCTCTTTTGTGGAAGGCGGGTGAACGGCCAGATATCGAACGCTTCGCCATTTACAATACCAACAGTCTTGAGATGCCACAGGCGGTTCTCAATTCAAGCTATGAAACACTCGCAACAGCATTTGGTGACGAAGCCACATCTCTGGATGAGGCTGCCATAGTCAAAAGTAAGCGAGCAACCTTTAGTTACGTGATCTCCAATCCACCTTATGTCAATCGCGGTATCATTTTAGGAGCAAAGAGCTACGGCGAATACCCATTCTACCGCGAAGTCGTGAAAGGCGATGAGAACTTTTACCTGCTTTTCCTGCGCCTTGCCACCTACTATATAGCTCAGGGTGGCTCCATTTGTTTTATTTGCCCGCTCAATCTCTTCGGTGATGAATCAACCACACGAGCGCGCGAGATGATTAATAAGTGGAACATACAATCGATCACACGCTTTTATGCCAGGGACCTGCTTTTCCCCGGCGTTTTGCAGGGTGTGTGTGTTCTGCGCTTCGATTACCGCCCTTGCAATTTATCGGACTCTGTGGAAATTCGTGGTGGTTTTTCCGTCGCGGAAGCCGCCCAATCGGCAACCCTGCTACAAAGCAAGCGCGTTATCCAGAATTATCCAGCCAGAACCACCTGGAATAAACCCTGGCTGGTAAACGCCAACCCTGCCGCTTATGACCTGTGGGAGTTCGCACTCAGCAATTCCAAACAAGACCTGGCCGACCTTCTTGAGAAGAAGATGGAAGTTGGTAAAGGAGATGTAAGATCAACCTGGGCAAAGCCCATGTTCCATTCCGTACAAATAACTCATGGACTGCCACTCACTAAAGGCAAGAATGTCACAGATTGGGGAGGCTGGTCAACTGTGGCATATCTGGACCCTTTAGCAGTTATCCCATCATCGATAAAAGATTATACTGGTAGCAAGTGGGTACAAAAGCAGCTTCAGCGTGTTGCCAACTTAACCCATCAGGAAACAGTGCTTTTCCTTAAAGAGGTTTCCGGCTTAGAAATGAAACGGCCTATTAGAGGTACAATTCTTCAACGAGACAGAAAACGTCCAGTTGTTGCAGACGAAACGTTGCTCGTCATGTACACACTGGAAGAAAATTATGAAGACCTGGCATATGCAGCGTTCGGACTGGTCACAAGCGAAATCTATAACTTCTTCTTCAGCCTCTTTTCCACCAACGCCCATGCCAACTTTAAGGAAATACTGCGTTTACCCGTGCCGAACTGGTCGCCAGAACTCGAACAGCGACTCGCCAGCGAGACAAAAAATGTACTCCAAATGTATCAGAAGCTTCACCAGCACCAGGAAAAGTACGGCGTCGATCAAGCTCAACACATAGCCATCAGCCGCGTGCTGCAAGCTACCGGATTACCAACACTGCGCCTTGAAGAACTGGTTTTGCGCGGGGATATCACATTAAATGGTGCCACACAGTATTCTTTGGAAGTGTTGCAAAGTCGCGGATTACTCGCTTTCAACACTCGATTGGATGCTGCCAGCATTCAAGCACTGGAAGCCATCATACGCGCCAATGGCAAATTGAGCTATCTCAAAGATGGAAAAGACATGCTTGTACCCAATCTCCGAGTGGCAGCCACATTTTTAGATAACCTCGACAAGATCGAAGCTGAACGCGCAAACATACACAAACAGGTCAGCATTGCTCAGAAAGCATTAGATGCTATAATACTCGACGCATATGGCATAACCAATCCTGCCTGGCAAGAAATTGTAAATATGGGTGTTCCCTGGGCTAAATAAAAGTGGGCGCAATAGCCCCAGATCGACTGCCATTGAGGGTCTACCGTCGAGTGTCACCCTGAGCGAAGCGAAGGGTCTCTGTCCCCGCCCTGGTCAATGCACACTTGCCGCACATTCTTTTCTCGTGCTATAGTGGCAGCGATAAGGCTGGTACGTCTTCTATACGCGAAGGAGAATCCCTCATGACATTTCCGAATTTTGCCGGGAAACATGCGCATGATGCTCTTTTCAATCCCCAGGATTTCATCGATTATATGCGACAACAGCAGATTTTCCCTACTTTGCAGATGCCACAAAGCATCATTTTTTGCTACCAGAGAGATCTGTTGCAGCACGTTCTGGCGCATGAAGAGACTGAACGAGTCACAGGACTTCCCAATCAATTGCACCTGTTGAAGAGTACAGAGGAAAAGGTTGCTATTTACGGCGGTTTTGGGATTGGCGCTCCGGCAGCCGCATCTTCTCTGGAAGCGTTTATTGCCCTGGGAGTGTGCACGTTTGCCAGCATTGGCATCGCAGGAACGCTCCAACCTACGCTGCACATTGGCGATACGGTTGTCTGTAACCGCGCCCTGCGTGATGAAGGCGTTTCGCATCACTACCTGGAGGCTGCCCGCTACGCCTATCCGTCTGAGTGGTTGACGGCGCGGCTCGCGCAATCTCTTGAACAGGAAGGGCATAACCCCGTGCTGGGCAGCACATGGACGATTGACACTCCCTATCGGGAAACAGTCGCCGAAGCTCGCCATTACCAGCAAGAGGGAATCTTGACGGTTGAGATGGAAGCAGCAGCCCTGTTTGCCGTGGCGCGCTATCGCGGGGTGGACATGACAGCCGCGTTTGTGATTAGCGACTCCCTGGCCGAGTTGGTATGGAATCCTCAATTTGGGGCTGAGGTTGTGAAGAACAACCTGGTGCGGCTCTACCAGACGGTACGAGCAATGCTCGCCGGGCTGTCACCTTCTACATAGTAAATAAATAACGAAAGAGAGTAATATGCATGGCTAATCTCGGTTTCACAGGACTGGGCAAAATGGGGGGCCGCGTAGCAAAGCGGCTCGTAGATGCCGGACACACGGTGACAGGCTACAACCGCACAAAGTCAAAGGCGCAGCGGCTGCTAGACGCCGGAATGCGGTGGGGCGGATCACCGCGCCAGGTCGCGGAAACGTCCGATATCATCTTTAGCATGGTCACAAATACCGCCGCGTTGCATGAAATTCTTCACGGTGATGATGGCATTCTGGCGGCTCTCACGCCCGGCAAAATCTACATCGACATGAGCACCATCAGCGCCAGCGCCTCGCGTGAAGTCGCCGCGCTGGTCGCCGACAAAGGCGCATATATGCTCGACGCGCCCGTTTCCGGCAACGTCATTCATGTCGAACAGGGAACAGTATCCATGATAGTCGGCGGCGAGCGCGCAACCTTCGAGCAGGTCCTGCCCATATTACAGGACATCACCCCCAAAGTAACTTACGTGGGCGGCAACGGCCAGGCCATCGTGATGAAAATCGCCATCAACCTCAGCCTCTCCACCCAATTTCTCGCTTTCTGCGAAGGCATCCTCTTAGCTGAGAAAAATGGCATCCCGCGCGCAACGGCTGTTGAGGCATGGCGCAACAGCGCGCTGGCCTCGCCCGCCACCTGGCACCGCGCCCCATTTATTCTTGAAAAACCCGAAGAAATCTGGTTCGATGTGAACATGATGCAGAAAGATTTGCTACTGGCTCTGGAACTGGGACGCACATCGGACGTGCCGCTACCATCCGTGGCTCTCTCCAACGAACTGCTTACATCTGCCCGCGCAATGGGCATGGCAAAAGAAGATTTCGCTGTAATGTTCGATGTGCTGGCCCGCATGGCTGGCGTAGACAACTAATCAGCGTCTCTTGAAAGGAGATTATCATGCACCATGTAGGAAACTACGATAAAGCATCCTTTGAGGTACCTGCCACTTACGAAAAATACAGCCAGGGATACTCTCGTGTCACAATGGTTGACCACAACATCCCCGGCGCGGTACATACCGGCCTGGGCGTCTGCAAACTCGATGCCGGCGGCTCCATCAACAAGCACGTTCATTTCTACGAAGAAGCCTTCTACATCCTGGAGGGACAGGTACTGGTAAGTATCGATGGTCACGACTACCGGCTTGGCGCGGACGACTACGGCATCTTCCAGGCCACCGTCCCCCATGCATGGCGCAACCTGGGAAATCAACCTGTGCGCTGGCTGGACATGCTCTCGCCTCAACCAAAACCCGCCAGTCAGGAGCGCGATACCTTTTTCTTCAAGGAAGGAGACGCGCCCACCACCGGCAACCGTCCAGATTTCCGCGACCCGACCACGCGCTACCTCGGCCACTTCGACAACTCTCAGATGCCGCCGCACAGCCAGTTGCAAATGGATGGCTACCGCGGCAGCAACATCTTCGGCATCTCCCTGAAAATGCTGGTTGATAAAATGCTGGGCGCGCAACACCTGACCCTCTTCATGGTAGAGTTCCAGCCCGGCGGCGAAGGCAACATCCACGACCACCCCTTCGAGGAAACCTATTTCTTCCTGAGCGGCGAGGCCGAAGCCATCCTCGATGGTCAGACCTACCATGTAAAAGCAGGCGACTACGTCTGGACCAGCGTGGGCGGCACGCACGGCTTCTTCAACAAAGGAACCGTCCCCATGCGCTGGATCGAAACCCAGACACCACAGCCCCCCAACCAGCAAGCGTTCCGCTTCCCGGCAGACTGGGCCTACCTGGCAACAAAGTTGGAGATGTGGTAACTATAAGAAAGATGCCATTTTGCTCGTGAGACTACGAGATAATATGGATACGCGGCTTTCCTGACATCTTCGCGTTATGCTCCGCGAGGAATGCCTCGCGCTCCGCCTGTGGAAGCGCGGCCAGTATCTCGGCGCGCCTGCGCTGTAGATCGGCAAAATTCCCAGGCTCGCGTGATGACGGATGTGTATTGCTGAATACATGATCGTCGCAGAACACATTGCGGTGACGGAACGCTTCGGGAGCCGTTTTCTGGAAGTGCTTGCGCATCGCCAGATTGGCGTTGGGAACGGTATACCACGGTTCTGGCATGTAATATGCGGGATCGTGCGCCCAGGCGGGACATTGTAAGTCGTAGCGCTCGGCGAGATATTCCGCCGCACCTGCACAAAACGCGGCCCAGCCACGCTGCTCTTCTGTGGGATTCTCCGGCATCTGGATGGGATCGTTGATGAGACTTTGACGACTATCAACATAATACAAAAAGAATGCATTCATGAAATTGCCCACGGCTACGCGAAAGCCTTCCTTGCCCGAAGCGAGTTCGTCGTAGGCCATTGATAATGTTTGAGTCGTAAATTGGAAAGTCATGGCGTTCTCCTCTAACCCCAGCATTCCCATGAATTGGGATCGAAATAGTTAGCTACACGGGCTATTGCGCCGGACATATTATATTGCCATCGACAGGCCGAATCCACCCATATACCAACATGTTGTCCGCTCGGCGTGACACACTCCCAGCTATAGGCTGTACTTCCGGTGAGCAAGGCCGAGCTATCTCCGATAGACTGGCAATAGCCGTTCAAATTACTAGCCAAACCCAGTTTCCGGGCATTGGTAAAGCATTGCCAGGAGTTCGGGTCATTGTAATTGAGCATACGAGCTACCGCTCTCGAATCGGAATATTGCCATTGGCAGACCCCATCCATGTTGATACCAACATGTTGCCCGCCAGGCGTCACACAGTTCCAGTTATAGGCTGTACTTCCATCGAGTGAGGCGGAGCTATCCCCTATTGACTGGCAGTAGCCGTTCAGATTGCTGGCAGGACCTAATATTTTGAGAGACGATACACGAGGTGGAGGAGTTGTAGGTAGAGTAGTCGGGTTAGCTTGAACAGTGGGAGGTGGGTTAGCCTGGGCAGTGGCAGTAGCATTCCGTGCCATTGCAGTTGCAATCGCGATAGCTTGAGCTGTGGCGGTAGCATCGCGAGCCGTGACCGTCGCATTCACAGCAAATGCGGTAGCGCTGGCCTGCGCAGCTTGCGACGCGCCTGTAGCCGTAGCAGCATTCGATGTAGCAAGGGCAAGATTCGTCCCCCCGGTTTGAGTCGTAGGAGTCGGCAGGTTATTGAGGGATTTCTGGTTCAACATCGCAGCATAGATGAATCCGCCACTGCCCAGCAGAAGGAGTAATACCAGTCCCAGCAGCAACAACGTCCTCAATTTGAGGAACCGGGGAGCAAAAGCAGTATTCGCCTGGTTTACTGAAAAGGGTTCGGGCGAGGTAGTTAAAGCATTCCTCGCCAGAGGTGGAGGAGTAGACGGGCGATTCTCTTCACTTGCCAGGTTGGGAGTAATAGCATTCTGGCGGTTTTTGCTCACAGGTAGAGTCGGACTGTTATCTGTTAACAGGGTAGGGCCATTATATGTTGCATTAGAAACAGGTGGCAGAGCGGTAGCATGAGGGTTAGTGGTACTTTTTACAGGAGCAACACGGTGATCGAGTTGTTGAGCGGCATCCTCTAAAGCATCGGCAAATGCAAGGGCTGATGGGAAACGCGCGCCCGGTTCTTTCGCGAGCGCCTGAAGCACTACGTTATCTACTTCCTCTGAAAGTAATGGGTTCAGCACGCTCGGTGGAGTAGGTGCAGATGTCAGATGCTGGAACATCACTGTTCCTGGCACGCCGAGAAATGGGGGACGTCCCGTAAGTAGCTCGTAGGCCATAATCCCCAGAGCATACTGGTCCGAGGCTGGCACCGGATTGCCTTGCCATTGTTCAGGCGCCATATAAACAGGTGTGCCACGAATAGATTGGCTGGTACTGGAAGCCGTTGTGGTGAGCTTCGCGATCCCAAAGTCCGCCAGCAAAATATCAGGAACGGATTGAGTCTTTTCGCGACTGCGAATGAGAAAATTCGACGGTTTGACATCCTGGTGAATGATTTGATGGTCATGCGCATGTTGTAGAGCTTCGGCAGCCTGGTGAATTATTTGAACCGACTGCCGGGGCAGTAGTAACTCCGCGCTTCCCCTCTGGCTCATCCATTGAGCCAGAGAGCCTTCCGGGCGGTAGGGCATCACCAGATACATGACATTCTTGTCCCCGATTTGTTGCTCGCCATAGCTGTAGAGTGGCAAAATGTGGGGGTGATCTAACATGGCAATAGCTCTGGCTTCACGGCGAAATTGATGAGTAGCTTTCTGGACATCCTGAATAGCGGGATAGGAACTTACCTCGATCCGAATAACCTTGAGGGCGACTTGCTGACCAATGCGTTCATCCTCGGCCAGATACACATCACCCATTCCGCCACTGCCAGGTAGGCGCACAATGTGATAGTGATCGAGCTGATGACCTTCGAGAGTCATAACGCTCCTTTCTTCAGTAAGACGCTCTATTGATCACAACAATGTGAGCAATCATAGCGCAACCAATGAAGGCATGGATAATTTCAATTGAGCATGACCCGAATAAAAAGGTTTGAATAGTAGATCATTCAGATTTTGATTTATCATGAGAGTATCACAGGTATCTCTATAATGCAAGAGATTTAGCGAAAAATGAAGAGTATTGTTGATTCGTAATGAATATCATAGCCGACAAAATACCTGTTTATCCGCTCCTTAAAGCGCGCCAGCTGGCTAAATCAATCTTGAGCAACGCCCCTGCATTTCTATTGCATCCATCCCCGTTCTCTGCTATACTCAGCCTGCCAGCAACCATACTGACAACAATCAGGAGTTCAAGCACATGAGCGCGTATAAACGTAATGCAATCAGCACAAATCAGAGCCAGCAGCCAGGCCCTTCAGAGAGGTTTGGTTCGCTTTGCTTGCCCTCCAGCAGCTAAGAAAGAGACAAAAAAGTCGCCAGACCTTTTGAAGGTCTGGCGACTTTTTTTGTTTGAAATACCATCATTAATTCTCAAGGAGCACAACATGAACGCCAGTTTCTATCTACGAGGCTTATTGCTCGGTTTTACCATCGCGGCAACGGTTGGCCCCATGTCCATTGTATGCATTCAACGCACATTTCACAAGGGCTACCTGTACGGCCTGGTATCGGGTATGGGCATCGCCACCGCTGACGCCATCTACGGCAGCATCGCCGCATTCGGCCTGACCGTAATCACCAGCTTCCTGGTCAGCGAGCAAACCTGGATTCGCCTTATCGGCGGGCTGTTCCTCATCTACCTGGGCATCCGCGTCATCCTGACGAAACCAGCGGAAAAAGCAGCCGACGCGCAAGCGCACAACTTCGCGGGTGCTTACGCCTCCACCCTGCTACTCACGCTGACCAACCCGCTCACTATACTCTCATTCGCCGTCATCTTCGCCGGTCTCGGCCTGGGCGCGACCGGCGGCAACTACCTCGCGGCAGTTCTAGTCGTTGCCGGAGTCTTCAGCGGTTCCGCAGCATGGTGGTGCATCCTGACCGGAAGCATCAGCCTGCTGCGCAAACGCTTCACCCCAACGTGGCTGCGCTGGCTCAACCGCATATCAGGCGCGGCCATCGCCACCTTCGGCATTGTCGCTCTGATCAGTCTGAGATAGTTACCAGGTGGCCCCCATAGGCATTCCCTTCGCGACCAGGGCCTCGAGCCTGTCATCCTTCGCTGCGCTCAGGATGACAGGCTCGAGGCCCTGGTAATTCACTCTACTGGCATTCGGGGAAGATTGCTAGCGCAACATCTTGCCCATGAAAATCGCCACCTCGTGTTCATCGGAACCGGGCGGGTAATGATGCTGGCTAATGCTCCATACCTCCAGACCATTGCGCAGGTAGAAACGGATAGCTGGATAATTAATGTTTTGCGTCTCAAGAAGAATAGCGCGGCATCCACGATTGCGCGCCCAATCCGCGGCACAGTTGAGCAGCAGCGAGCCGATACCATAGCGACGGAACAGTCGCCCTACGATAATATCCTCGATACGCGCCACAGAGCGCCACTCTTCGACATTCAGCAAGACCACGCCTGCCACCTGTCCATTAGCCAGCGCCACGTAGCCACCCTGCGCGTTGGCAAGCCTGGCCTCCACCGCTTCGAGCGTGCGCTTGTACGCCCGTAAATCCTTGTAAAGGGGCAGATCAACGGGCGTCTCGCGCAACTCAAAGGCGAGCGCGGGTTGACCGGCAATTGGGGTCTGCCCGTCGCCATGCTCAAAATAGCCATGCACATACAGCGTAAAGATGCGATCCGTCTCAAAACTATAATCCAGCGCGTGCAGCGCGGGCGCGTCTGACATCTCTACCGCCCGCACCTCAACCTGCTCGCTGACTTGTGGCTCTGCTCCATCCATGATCTGACTTCCCCCTGTTGTATTTACATCGCTACACGATGGGGAAGGTATAGCCTGCTTTCTGCGCGCCTAAACATGCCGCTCCCACCACACCTGAAAAGTCCCCAAGCCTGGCGCGCACGATTTTAGTGTCACGGGCCGGTTTGGAGAGGGCAGTAATGCGCGCCCGGTGTACTGCGCGTTCAAAAAGCACATCGATAGACTCGATCACGCCTCCGCCCAGGATAATACTTTCCGGGTTAAACAGGTTCATGACCGATGCCAGCCCATAACCAAGATAATCAGCCGCTTCCGTCACACACTCGATCACCAGCGCATCTTTATGACTAATAGCATTAGCAAGCGTACCGGAGCGAATAATTGTCTCGCCCTCTTTTAACTGGTGTTCCGCGTCATCGGCCAGAATAGACGACCGTCCATGATGAATCTCGGACATGATAGCTTTCGTAATAGCCGTGCGCGAAGCGTAGGCTTCGAGACAGCCGCGACTGCCACACGGACACAGGCGACCACCCGCGTCAATGGTCATATGACCAATCTCGCCGGCAGTACCGCTCAACCCGGTATACAAGCGCCCATTCTGCACAATCCCGCCCCCAATGCCCGTGCCCACAAAGACACACATGAACGTATGAAAGCCCTGGCCCGAACCATACAAATACTCGCCCAGCGCTGCCACTTCCACGTCATTACCAACCGCCACAGGCTTGCCAAATTGCCTGTTGATCAGATCGCCCAGTTGCATATCTTTCACACCCAGATTAGGCGCGTCCACAACAACCCCCGCCTGGCGGTCGATCTGACCTGCCGCCCCCGCGCCAACCGCCACGATACCGGCATCTGCTGGCAGCTTCGCATCCTCAATAGCCATCGCCGATAGTGTAAGAATGCGCTGTGAAACAAACTCCTGCCCCTTTTCAGCGCGCGTGCGCTTGCGAGCCGACGCCACCACCTCACCAGTCGTAATATCTACCACCGCCGCCAGCGTCTTAGTCCCTCCCAGGTCAATCCCCAGGGCATACACTTTCTGTTTAGCCATACAACCTCCAGATGCGCTCCAACACGCCATTACAAATATACTGCGCTACATTACGCTTTTACAAAAGGCAGGCTCAAACCCGGAGCAACATCCAGGTCCAGGCCATGCTGCTCGCCCCTGAGCAGGTGAAAGAAGGCCGCGCTGCCAATCATAGCAGCATTGTCGGTACAATAAGCAACCGGCGGGTAACTCAGCCGGATGCGCAGTGGACGCAATTCCTGTTCCAGCCGCGTCCGCAGGCTGCTATTGGCCGCCACTCCACCCGCCAGTAAGACGTGTTTCACATGATATTCCTGAGCCGCCAGGCGCGTCTTGACCGCCAGCACATCAACAACGGCCTCCTGAAAACTGGACGCGAGCAAAGCCACGTTCGCGCCACCCTTTTGTGTGGCCGCCTGCGCTCCCATACGTGTGTACTGGCTAACCTGCCCGCGCGCCTTCTCGCCACTCGCTGTACCCGCCTGTTGTTCAGACGCGCCTTCAGCCAGGTGCAGGACCGCCGTTTTCAGTCCGCTAAAACTAAAATCGTGGGTGCCGCGCAGCCATGCTCGCGGCAGGCGATAAGCACCGCGAGCCAGCGAAACTGCCTTGCCCTGCTGCGTGAGTTCCTCTTCGACGCGCTGCGCCGCCTGCTGAATGGCAGGTCCACCGGGATAGCCCAGACCCAGGATGCGACCCACCTTGTCGAAGGCTTCTCCTGCGGCATCATCGCGTGTGCGGCCCAGCAGTTCATAGTGACCATGGCCCCGCACCAGCACCAGCTCGCTGTGCGCCCCGGAGATCACCAGGCACAGCAGTGGAAATGTGGGATCGCCCTCCTGGTACTCCCAGTCAGCATCATCTTCCCGCGTTTGCCGCGCATACGTCGAATTGCGCAGCCAGTTGGCGTAGATATGCGCTTCCAGGTGATTGACGCCCAGAAAAGGCAATTCATGCGCCAGCGCGATGGCCTTCCCCGCTGTTAATCCGACCAGCAGCGAGCCAGCCAGGCCGGGTCCATAGGTAGCCGCCACCGCGTCGATATGCTCCCAGTTGCACTGCGCCTGCTCCATGGCAGTCTCAATCACCGGAATGATGGTAGCCAGTTGCTGGCGCGAAGCTACTTCCGGCACCACGCCGCCATAACGGTCATGGATTTCAATTTGCGAAGCAACTACGTTCGAGAGCAAGTAACGCCCATCCTTGACGATGGCCGCCCCCGTTTCGTCGCATGAACTTTCAATACCAAGTATGAGCATAATTTTTACCTTACCAGGGCAGGGGCCAGCCCCATCCGTATAGGGTACAGGCTGGGCTGGCCCTTCACTGGGAGGTTTTTCAGAAAAGAACCGGCCAGCTGGGAGGTGTCATCCTGAGCGCAGCGAAGGATCTCTTGCCGGGCCGCACGGAGATCCTTCGCTGCGCTCAGGATGACACC
>DAHVFL010000093.1 GCA_027316975.1 Chloroflexota bacterium
GTGTAGCACTCCGGTGCTCTTCAACGTAGTTGGACTCGATAGGAGCAATCACTTCTTCTAATGTATCAGACATAGTTCCCCTCTTTTGCGTAATAAGTTGTGGTTATTCAAGAGATTATTTCCCTTGTGTTCAATCTTACAGTCCGACCATTGGGTTTTCGTTGGAAACACATGAGAGATTTCTCATCAATTATGGAGCACAGGTCCTTTCTTAAAATGGACGGTGTTCGGAAATGAAGCGGGATTGTGGTTGCGTTTGTTCTTCGCGTCGCCACTGGCGGGCGGAGTTGAAGAGTTCGCGGAAGGCGCGGGCGATGACACGCGGGTTGGCTCCGGTAGCGCGTCCACCCAGGCGGGGTAGATGCTGAACGCCGACTTCCCGGTAGGTGTAGCCCGCGCGTTTCAGCCGGTAGAGCAACTCGGCGTTGATCATCGCGCCCCGCGTTTCGAGCGGGTGCTGGTGCAGGGTGCTGGTACGCAAGAGCTTGAAGGCGCAGTCGATGTCGCGCACGCGGACATCTAAAACCAGGCCGATCAGACACTTCCAGCCCCAGGCGTTGAGCTTGCGCATCCACGAATCCTGGCGGTTGAGGCGGTAGCCGATGACAGCGTCGTATGTGTCGATGAATGGGAAAAAGCGTTGCAGGTCGCGAATGTCGAATTGACCGTCGGAATCCATAAACAGGGTGAGGTCTTTCGTAGCCGCCGCGAAGCCGCTTGCCAGGGCCACTCCATATCCCTGATTGGTGGGATGAGCGATGAGACGGATACGCGGATTGGTTTCGGCAAGTGTGGCAACAATGGTGCCTGTGCGATCTGTACTGCCATCGTTGACAACCAGCACTTCGGCGTCCACGCGCCACTCGCTGAGAGTGTGCAGGACAGCAGAGACGGTGCCGGCGATGACCTGCTCTTCGTTATAGGCGGGCAGGACGACCGAGAGGCTGTGATTGTTGGCTCGCGCGTTTTCGTATGCGCCTGGTTGCTGCGGCTCGCGCGCGGTGATGACCTCACTTCTGGTTGTTACGGGTGACAGGTTGCTATTAATAGAGAGAGTTTCAAGCGCGGACACGACGCCGTTTCGCGGGGTCTGCCTGTCTGATTTCTTGCTGACGAAGACCCACAGGCGCATTCCCAGGTAAGAGATGAGCGCGGTACCGGCGATGGCTAGCAGCTTCGAGATGTTGGCCCACACCGTCGCATTGAACAGGAAGGGATGAAGGGCGCGGCTTGCGAGCCAGAGAATGGCGCTGCTCCAGGCGATACCACACATCGTGATGAGGGTGAAGCGCGCCAGTTCCGCCCGCGTAGTGCGTTGTTTTTGTGCGAAGGTCCAATACTTATTGAAGAGAAAGCTGTTGATGGCGCCTACGCTGTAAGCGAGTGAATTGTAAGCCAGGAGCTTAGTAGAGCTGTTGGTAGGGAAAAGCCATAGCAGGCTATTCAAGATCAACAGGTCTAGCAGGGTATTCAATCCGCCTGCGAGGGCAAAGCGCAGTACTTGCCCGGAGGTATGGAAGCGACCACGTATAGGCGCGTGATGTGCCAACTGGTCGCGCATATCCGGCGCGACGGGGTGGTTATGATTGGGATTGACGATGTCAACAGTTGGTTTCTCAGAAATTGCTACTGTTTCTATCAAAATGCTATTCCTTTCAAAGAGGGTTTTTCATCGTTGTCAGGTGAAAGTCAGTGGGCGTCCCCGTCTCGCTCATACGTTGGACGGGAGAAAGAACGGGACGCCCACAAGGGGCGTCGCTACTGACTTGTTATCAGCGTAGCAGCTATTGATGAGAAGGATATTGGAAGCAGATGAGGGAATTCTCACGTTGCTATTGATTCTATGACTTGAAGCGCTGGCGCAAAGCAGAAAGGATTCCTACTTTCAGGAAGAATGCAAAAACGGGAATTCGTGTGCTATGCTGGTACATTGGAAATTTCTCATCTGCTTCCAATAGTGTTTCAATAAATCAATGGTATTCTTCAAAGTGTCGGGAGCGAGAATCATTTCCGATAGAAGAGAAACAAGGGAAAAAGCAATGCATATTCTTGTCGTAGAAGACGAGCAGCGCCTGGCGCATCTGCTGCGCCGCGTTCTTTTGGAGGAGCGCCACACGGTTGACCTGGCCTATGATGGAAACGCGGGTCTGAACCTTGCCCTCTCAGATACCTATGATGTGGTGGTTCTGGATGTGATGTTGCCGGGGATTGACGGGCTTGAGATCTGCCGCCAGTTGCGCGCCGAGCGTATGGTGACTCCGGTATTGATGTTGACTGCGCGTGGAGCCGTCGAGGATCGTGTGACGGGTCTCAACGTGGGCGCGGATGACTATCTGACCAAGCCATTCGCGATGGAGGAGTTGCTGGCGCGCATCAATGCCTTGCTGCGGCGGCGCGATCGCCATTTCGAGGAGGCGCCCCAGCTTGCGGTAGGCGATCTGATGCTTGACCTTGTGCGACACGAGGCGCGCCGGGCGGGGCGAGTGATCGAGTTGACGGCTAAAGAGTTTGCCTTGCTGGAATACCTGATGCGTCACCCTGGCAGGGTGCTCACACGCACGCAGATTGTTGATTCCGTCTGGCGGTATGATCTTGAAGCGCTTTCGAATGTGGTGGATATCTACATTCACTACCTGCGCGACAAGATAGATCAGGGTTTCTCGCATCCATTGATTAAAACGGTGCGTGGCGTTGGTTATAAAATCGAAGCATAACAAAGAAGTTATAAGGAAGAATGCGTATGAGCTGGAATAGACCTGCCTGGTGGCCTCACCTCAGAAGGGGTCGCCTATCACGAGAACCGGGCGCGGCTCTGTTCCTGGGGCTGCGTTTGCGCCTGACGCTCTGGTATTGCCTGGTGCTTGGAGTCGCGCTGGTGCTATTTAGCGTGGCGCTCTACCTTTCAGTGCGGTATTTTCTGCTTCAGCCTGTAGCTGATGCAGCGGCGGCGAGCGCGAACGGACGCGTGCATCAATGGTTCGCTGACCCGTTAGATCACGGTTGTAATCCTCCAGATGTTTCATCAGGCTCTTCAGGCCAGCCAGGTCAATTTGGCCCTCCTAGTCCGGGACAGTCAATGTACGAAATTATTGCTTGCTTTGATCAGAATGGTTCATTGATGGCGCAAAGCGGATATACAACTTTGCTCCCGTCCGCCTTTCTCGCCAACAATCTTGCTCAGTCTGCTTTGCAGTCGCCGTCTGGTCGGGCCAACGATATTGTGAATGGAGGTTCGGTTGGGCCGATTTATCGCGCTGCCCAGGTGGTGTCAGGCCCAACAGGGAATGTGGGAGTCATAGTGATTGGCGAATATATCCAGACTCAGGAAAATGATCTTTCCCTGTTGCTCACGCTCTTGCTCGTTGTTGGTGGAGTGGCGCTACTGGGGGCGGGAGCAGGCGGGTTGTTCCTGTCGAACCGCGCATTGGCCCCGGCGCGCCTGTCCTGGGCCAATCAGCAGCGCTTCATTGCTGATGCAGCGCATGAACTGCGCACGCCTTTGACGCTGCTGCGCGCTGACGCCGAGGTGCTGCTGCGAGGTCGCGAGCGGTTGGATGAAGATGACGCGGCTCTGTTGGAGGATATCGTGGCCGAAGCGCACCATATGTCGAACCTGGCTACCAACCTGCTGACGCTGGCCCGGTTGGATACCGGGAGTATCCATCGAGAGCACGAGGTAGTCAACCTTGCAGCGCTGGTTAAGGAGGGAGCGCGGCGGGTGCAGGCGTTTGCCGAGCAGCGCGGTGTGAGCGTCGAAGTTGAGAGCAGCGGCGATGCTTATGTGATTGGCGACCCGGTACTTTTGGAGCAGGCCATGCTTGTGCTGCTCGATAACGCAATCAAATACAATCGACAGGGTGGTCGCGTCATCGCGCGCACTGCGGAGCAAGATGGGCATATGTTCCTGGAAGTGCGCGACACCGGCATCGGCATCGCAGCCGAACACTTGCCGCACCTGGGCGAGCGTTTCTATCGCGTGGACAAGGCCCGCGCGCGTGAAGCGGGCGGCACCGGCCTCGGCATTTCAATTGCGCAAAGAATCGCGCTCGCTCACGAAGGTCAGCTTACGCTCTCCAGTGTTCCTGAGCAGGGAACGATAGTGAAGCTCGCGTTGCCCCCGGCGCATGGAGATTTCTCGGACAGTTTAGAGATAAGCGATACATCGCTTTCAGAAAAGCCTTTGTGAAGAGCAGGGAAGCTCTTTCCACACACAACCACCTGTGAAGAACCTGCTTTAGCTCATGAGAAGCGTAACAGGCTCATGTAGAGATTTATGCACATTTTAAGGAGGAAATCATGAAATTACGACATTTTTTGCTGGCTGGAACTGGCATTGTGATTGTTATTATTGTTGCCGGTATGATTTACACGGCGCGTTTTGCAAGTGCCGTTAACTCGACGCAGGCTCATATTGCGCCGGGGGCGGCTACTGCTACCGGAACGCCTATCCCGTCAACGGGATTGACCACCTTTCAGATCGTGCCTGCCCAGACCACAGCAGCGTATAGCGTCTATGAAAACCTGGTTTTCCAAAATAATCCGAATAACGACGCGATTGGTACGACGCACTCGGTGCAGGGGAGTTTCAAGATACGATCCGGCGCATCGCCACTCGTCGCGGGCATGAACATTCAAGTTGATCTGAGAACGCTGCAATCGGATTCGTCGAGGCGCGATAGCTACATACAGCAAAATTCTCTGCAAACTGACACCTATCCATATGCAACCTTCGTCTCAATCAGCACGCAAGGCTTACCGGCGAGTTATACCAACGGTCAGACCATTCATTTTCAACTGACGGGCAACCTGACGATGCATGGCAAGACCAATAAAGAGGTCTTCGATGTGCAGGGCAAGGTGGTGGGCAATACTATAACGGGTACAGCAACCAGCACCATTTTCATGACGGACTTCGGCATCCAGCCGCCGAACCTGGCTAACATCGCGATTGCTCAAAATAAAGTAACAATCACTTTGACCTTTACGGCAAAGGCGGCGTGAGATACTCTTTCATCGTATGAATTGTGCCGGACGAATGAGGCTGCTTGTGGCGCAAGCGCACCCATTCGCCCGGCACAATTCATACGACCGGATATGATACAATCAGGTGATGGAGGTTACTACTAAGGAAGTGCAGCTATGGATGACACGCTATCACCCCTGATTTTACGCGCATTGCAGAAGAACCCGCGACCCCTGGAATTTTTCTTGCGCGAGCAGAGTCATCTGCCGGGACTGCGCGCGAATGTGAAGCTGGTGGATGATGTCAGTAACTTGCTGGCAGAGGTGGTTATCACGAGGGAGGATGATGTGCGGCGCGTCATTGAGCACCTGATGCGCGATGAAAAAACGTTGGAGGTTAATACTCCAGGTGAATTTGTTGTCCTTTGCGGCGTAGTGGCCTGCGGGATGTGCGCTGCGGTACACCCGGTATGGCGTCCCAGGATGATTGAGCGTTTGAGCGAGTTTGCCTGTAACGCTTCCTGGCGGGTTCGCGAAGGAACGGCCATAGCCTTTCAACGGCTGCTGGAAGCGGTGCCGGATGAAACGAGCGTGTGTTTGCGCACGTGGGCCAACGAGGGCAATTGCTGGCAGCAGCGCGCCAGTATCGCGGCCATCGCTGAACCGGCCTTTATGAACGATGTGGCGATGAGAGAAACGGCTTTTGATATTCAGCATGTTATATTGAGGCGTTTTCAGGCTATTCCCCTGTCCGAACGCAAACGTGAGGATGTGCGGGTATTACGCCAGGCAATGGGTTATACCCTCAGTGTGATTACAGCCGCCTTGCCTGAGCAGGGTTTTGCTTTGATGCGCGAGTGCGCCTCATGGGATGATGCTGATATCAACTGGATTTTACGCGAAAACTTGAAGAAGAAACGCCTGGCGAAGTTCTCCGACCAGGTGGAGCAGCTCGCGAAAAATCTTTGACAGCGCCGGCACGTTTCAATTATAATCCGTAAGGTTCAAAATACCAGATAATGCAATGTGCATGCTACTTTGCCGCCTGCGATGGCGACTTCATAAAGAGGGTGTCTGCGGGCTGTTCGCCGCAGGCCAACAGCCCGCAGACACCCTCTTTATGAGAATGAAACGAGTTTGAAGTAAGGAAAGGGGTTCACTCCATTGGGTGCAACATCAACAGCAGATTTTTTTAATGGAATGGTCATTCGCTATAACGGCGAATTGTATACAGTAACCGAGTTTCATCACGTTAGTCCAGGAAACTGGCGCGCTTTTGTGCGCGTGAACCTGAAAAGCCTGCGTACCGGGCGCGTGATCGAGCAGCGCTTCCGCGCTGGTGAAGAGATTGACCCGGTGCGGGTGGAGCATCAAAATTGGCAGTTCCTGTACGTCGATGGCGAAGACTATGTTTTCATGAATACCGAGACCTTCGATCAGCAGCCTATCTCGAAGTCGATGCTGGGAGATGCGGTACGCTTCCTCAAAGAGCAGGATATTGTGGAGTTACTGGTTGACGGCGAGACGATTATTGCCGTCGAACTGCCGAACTTTGTAGAGGTACTCGTAGAAAGCGCAGAGCCGGGTGTGCGCGGCGATACCGCGAACAACGTGACCAAACCCGCTATTCTGGAGACGGGCGCGAGTATCAATGTTCCTCTGTTTGTCAATCCTGGTGATAGGATTCGCGTGGATACACGCACCGGCCAGTATGTGTCGCGTGTGAAATAAGCTTCGCTCAAATTAAGCAACGAAACAACTGCGGATTAGCTTACTACATGTACGGACGCGATGTATCGCGTCCGTATTACATGATCGTCGGTGCTAACGGACGCGATGTATCGCGTCCCTACATTTCTTAATTGTACCGGTTTATTTAGTGATGGATCAGCGCCCACAGGTGCGGCCCGAAGACGAACAGCGCGATGATGATCGCCATGATGGCGCTGAGTAGCACGGCTCCGGCTGCGACATCTTTGGCTGTTTTTGCCAGTGAATGGTAGGAAGGCGATGCCAGGTCTACACAGAGTTCGATGGCTGTGTTGAACATTTCCGCGATCAGAACCCCCGCGATTGCCACGAAGATGAGCGCAAATTCGATGGCAGAGATATGGAGAACGATGCCAAGCGCGCTGGCAATGATGGCGAGGCTGATATGCACTTTCATGTTGAGCTGGGTGCGAATGGCGTGCCACAGGCCGCCGAAGGCAAAGCCAAATCCGGCCATAAATTTTGCCAGCCCTTTTCTCTGTGGCAGGGTGGGAGGAGTACTCATGGTGAAAGTGTATTCCAATCAATGTCTTGCATGATAGATTCTTGCAAATGTACCATGGCGTGGTAGCCCTCTTCGTTCTGATCGTCGTAGCCAACCAGGTGCAAGGTGCCATGTGATAGCAGGTAAAGCAGTTCGTAGGTAGATGAATGGCCGGCCTGCTCTGCCTGTCGCGTGACCGCCGGCCAGGAGATAACGATATCGCCCAGGTTGGTGGGCATGTCGGATGGTGTGATGAACGCCGGATACGCCTTTTTCCCCGTATGCTCCTTGCCTGATTCTTCTCTCCCCTCAACTTCTTCGACCTGCCAGAGTTGGCCGGCGGGAGCATCAATGAGCGGCTCCTCGAGCAGGGGAAACGAAAGCACATCGGTGGTTGTGTCCTGCTGGCGATACTGGCGGTTGAATGTTTGCATCTCGCTATCGTCCGTAATTACTAGCGAGAGCGTGACAGTGTGTGAGATATGCACGGCCTGCAAAGTGCGGCTCACGGTAAGTTCCAGCAGCCCCGATGCAAGTATGTGCTGGAGCGTTGTATCGCTTGCCGCGCCGGTCAGATTGATATTACAATCCAGTTGTACAAAATGCTCTTGCATATCATCTTTAGACTGTTTTCTGTTTGAGGGAAGCTTTACGCGCATCGCGTCCGAAGGCGACCATGAAGACGATGAAACCGAATACCAGAATGCTGAAGAGGCTGATGGTGCGGTCCGTCAGGATAGCGGCCGCGGCCTGGCTGGTATTGGTGGTGAAGAGAGCGATCATGGCAAACATGCCGCCTTCGACGAGGCCAACCCCGCCGCCCGTGAATGGTACGACTGTGAGCAATGCTTCGCCGAGCGCGATGAAGAGCGAGGCGGCTATGATATGTAGCAGGTTCCCGCTAATCAGCCCAAAGGCCAGGGCTACAAAGAAGAAGCGCAAGGACTCGCAGGCCCAGACGCCCACGGTTAATGTGCCTAAGCGGGGAACGCGGCGAAATGAGCCGAGCGTGCCTTCCTGGAAATGGTTGTAATGAGCGCGAAAACGAGTGGGCACGAGGCGAGCAATCTGCCTGGGAAAGGTGCGCAGGACGAATAGCGCGACAGCGCCAACAACAACCAGGGCGAGTGTAACGATCAGACCCGCTCTTAACTGGCCTGGCAAGTTTTCGTGCAGGCTGATAATGACTGCCGGGATGAAGAGCATTAAAAGTACGAGCAGATCAAGCAAACGTTCCGCCAGGACGGTACCGAATGTGCGAGACGCGGGAAGGCCCGTTTCTGTGCGTAACAGGTAGGCGCGATAGAGGTCGCCCAGTTTGGCGGGAACGATGACATTGGCGAACCAGGAGATATAAAGAATTTCGAGCAGTTTTGGAAATTTGGGAAGATGCACGCCATTGGTTTTCGTATAGCCAATATTTTCTAGTAAGAAACGCCAGCGCAGGGTACGAATTGGGAATGAAAGGTAATAGGTGAGAAAGGCCGCGAGCAAGAACCAGATTTTCGCTGCCTTGATAGCAGCCCACGTTTGTTGTGGGTTGATATGGGCCTGTTTAGCAAAATACACCAGCGCCACTACGACAATGACCAGGGGGACGATGGTGCGCCAGTTGAGCAGGCGTTTGCCGATTGAAAGTTGATCGGGGGTAATCTCCGGTTCCTGATTGCTCTCCTGCTGTAATAATTCCGCTTTCTTTTTCTCTATATCCTCGGCAGGTATACTGGCTTCTATGATCGTGTTGTCAGTGGACACGCTACTCGTACTCGTATTCTGGGTTATCAATTTATCCTCCGGGAACTTGCTAGTATTATGCATTGGGCATTACTCTCTCTAAACGGATAAGCGCGATGAGTAGTAACGCGATGAGACTGGTCAAACTATGCACATACACATCATCGACAAAATTATGCACGCTTACAGTGATCAGGGCGGCGATCAAACCGATGGCTAGCGCGCGGTCGTTGGTAAGCATTCCGACGGTTTCGACCGGCCATGGTTGGCGGTAATGGCGAACCAGGCTGAGAGGGCGGAAGAGCAATGCCACTTTGTGCCTGGTACCCAGGGGCGCCTGGATAGGCGGTTGCGTCTGGAAAGGCAGCCCTTTTGCGCGTCTGCACCTTCTATTAATACGTTGTAAGATGCGCATTCCGGCGAAAAAGATGGCAAATAGGAAGAACAGGTAGACGATCAGGCCAATGGTTCCCATTTCGGCTGCAATGTTGATGTAGTAATTGTGCGCGTGTCCCAGCGGATCTACGAATATCGTGATGTGGTAGGGCGGGTAGGCGTCGGGGTAGTTGCCGATGCCTACGCCGAGAATGGGATGATCGAAGTACATGCGGAGTCCGGCGATCCAGTGAGCGAGGCGTTCGGCTGTCGAGAAGTCGGCGTTACTTGGTTCAACGAGCGAGATGCCCGTAAGCCCCAGGAATTTTAGCGCGGGACTGAAAAGGGACTGTGGTACCAGGCCTGCCAGTAATGCGGCGAGAAATCCCAGCAGGGCGATTCCCACGACGCGGAATATGGTAAGGATAGCGGGCATCCCGGCCAGCACGATAAAGACGAACGCTGCCGCGAGCGCGATTTCGGCTCCACGCGATTGTGACAGGAATTCGGCCAGCGCCAGCGCGATGGTGGCGATGCCTGCCAGGGTGCGGGTCAGCCAGTCGCGTCCCAGCAGGGTCAGGGCAAGAGTAATGCTCAACGGCAGGTTAATGTATGCCGCGAAAGGGTTGGGCTGGCCGAATGTGCCGTATACGCGCAGGATATCGCTGCGTATGAATGACGCGGGGCCGAGATTAAGATACGCCTGGCTATACGCATAGAAAGCCTGCGTCACCCCGGCGATGCATACCAGGGCTATGATCGTCCATACCTGGCGGCGCGTGCGCAGGTACTGGCTACCCAGCAGGAGAATGACCAGCACCTCCAGCCATTTGCTGATCTCTTTCAGGCTATCCTTGACGTTGAGCGCTACCTTCATTGAAAGCGCCATCGCGCCCAGCAAGGCCAGCATAGAGAGTATCACGTAGAATGGCACATGGGCGTTTTCGCGGTCGCGCAATCGAGTGTACTCCGGCAGTCCGCAGTTAATGAGCCAGCCAAGCGCGAGAAAGACGACGAGTATATCCGCGCTGTTGAGACGCAGCGCGCTGATGTCGATGTAGTCAAGCGATCCCCAGGGAATGGCGAATGGCAGCAGGTAGAGCGCTGTGCGCGGGCGCAAAATGGTCCATACCAGGACCGCGCTATAGAGAGGCAGGCGGATATTCCAGGGGAATGGCGGAACGAGCAGCAAAAAAAGCAGTGCGGCGCAGGCGATCACGCCCACCACATTTGGCGCGGTGATGATTCCCTGGCCTCTGCTCCATAGCGATTGCAGCCATGAATCGCGGCGGGGTTGTGGGAACTCACCCGCTTCAGAAATTTGCATACGAATACATCACATTCTCAGGAAATGCGCGTACACTTCTATGAAACTGTCGTCAGGTGAGGAAGCTGCTTGCTAAACCATTCGATGGTGTGGCGCAGTCCTTCCTCTTTGCTCACCTGTAGCTGCCAGCCCAGGATGTGTTGCGCTTTGGTGATATCGGGGCGGCGGCGCTCCGGATCGTCGATGCGGCCTGGTTCAAACAGGATGGGAGAGGTGGCATTGCATAAGCCAATGATCGTCTCCGCGAATTCAAGCACGGTATGTTCGTCGGTATTGCCGAGATTGATTACTTCGCCTGCCGTGGAGGGTTTGAACATGGCGAGCATTAGCCCCTCTACAAGGTCGCTCACATAACAGATACTGCGTGTTTTGCTGCCATCTCCATAGATGGTCAGGGGTTTGTTTTGCAGCGCCTGGGTGATGAAATTAGGAATCATGCGACCGTCATCGGCCTGGCTATTGGGGCCATAAGTGTTGAAGATGCGCACGATACGGGCATTGAGCTGGTATTGGCGATAGAACTCCATCGTCAATGTTTCGCCCAGGCGTTTGCTTTCGTCGTAGCAGGCGCGCGGCCCGATGGGGTTCACGTTGCCCCAGTAGTCCTCGCGCTGTGGATGCACCAGGGGATCGCCGTAAGCCTCGGATGTCGAGCTGTACAGGAACATGGCGTGCTGCTGGAGCGCCTGTTGCAGCATCATATACGTCCCCTGGCTGTTGACCAGAATCGTTTCAATGGGGTTTTCCATATAGCCGACCGGGCTGGCAGGGCTAGCCATATGATAGATGGCATCTGCCTCGAAGGTGAAAGGTTTGATGATATCGTGTTCTAAGAATGTAAAATGGGGATGAGAGCGTAAGGATTCAATGTTGCGCTGTGATCCTGTCAGCAGATTATCTACGCATAGTACGCTGTGTCCGTCTTGCAATAAACGCGCACACAGGTGAGAACCGATAAAGCCAGCTCCGCCGGTAACAACGATTTTCAAAGATGTGATCCTCCAGGTGATAAAGTAAGGAATAGTAACACTCTATGCTTGTTAGTTGCCTTATTTATTATACTTCATTGCCAGACGAACCGGCATTACAAAGGTAACGAAAATGGGATAGATGGTAAAGCCATGCGCACTATCAATAATGATGTTGTTTGCGTTTCCAATGGCGGTACATAAATTCGTCGCCCAGGCTGAGGAAGCCCCAG
>DAHVFL010000094.1 GCA_027316975.1 Chloroflexota bacterium
ATACTGGCGTTCGTAGACAAAGCAAGCGGGATTATCCTGTTCGACAGACCGGTATGCGCCAATCGTCAACGCCGCGAGCGTGCGTCGCTGTTGCAGCAAAGCCCGCGTCAACACCAGCATGGAACGCGGATCTTGCTGCTCCGATGCGACATTGAACCGTTGATAATCATCGGAGAGCGGCAGCCAGGGCCGCACTTCGGGGCGGCAAAAACCAGCGTTCGCGCTCGCATTCCATTGCATGGGCGTGCGCTGGGGATCACGACTATGCTGTGGATTCTCTTTCCCCTGCGGGTCACACATCTGCTCAAGCGGGACAGGCACGTCCTGCATCCCGATTTCTTCCCCATAATAACAGGTAGGGGTTCCGCGCAGGGTCAACAATAACATCTGAGCCAGGCGAGCCTGTTCGCGACCAACTCGGCTGGCAATGCGCGGCCTATCGTGGTTGCCCAGCACCCAGTTCGGCCACGCGCCCGCGGGAAGAGCAGCTTCGTACTCATCAACCATCCCGCGTATCGCGCGAGCTTCCCAGGTCGGCATCGTGACCAGTTGAAAATTGAAGGGCAAATGGGCTTCATCAAGATTCTGCCCGTAGTAGCGCATGAGACGCGCCACCGGCAGATAAATCTCCCCGATAAGCACGCGCTCGCTGTAGCGATCAAGCGCCTCGCGCATCTCGCGCACAATCTCGTGAATCTCCGGCAGATCTTGAGTATGCAGCCTCTTTTGACGTAAGTAGGAAGCATCGCCTGGCTTCCACAGAGGATTCATCTCATTATCGCGAAACTGGCTATCCTTTACCAGCATCGATAACACATCCACGCGGAACCCATCGACGCCGCGCTCAAGCCAGAAGCGCAGCACGTCATACATCGCCTGGCGCACCAGGGGATTGCGCCAGTTCAGATCAGGCTGCTTCACATCGAACAGATGCAGGTAATATTGCCCGGTCTGCTCATCGAATTGCCACGCGGAACCGCCAAAATTGCTGGTCCAGTTATTGGGCGCACCGCCACCGGGGGCGGGATCGCGCCAGAGATACCAGTCACGCTTCTCGTTGGCGCGACTGCCGCGTGACTGCTGAAACCAGGGATGTTCATCAGATGTATGGTTGGGCACAAAATCTAAAATGACTTTGAGGTCCCGCTGGTGAGCCTGTTGCACTAAACTATCCAGGTCATGCAGCGTCCCAAACAGGGGATGAACATCCGTATAATTCGAGATATCATAGCCAAAATCCGCCATCGGCGAAGGATATATGGGAGAGAGCCACAAAGCATCAACACCGAGCCAGCGCAAATAGTCTAATTGCTGCGTGATACCCGCGAGGTCTCCAACGCCGTCGTCGTTGCTATCTTTAAAGCTGCGCGGGTAGACCTGGTAAATGACCCCGCTTTTCCACCAGAGTTCAGTGCCTATCATCTATCCTTCCTTCGTCTACTATACGACCACCCCGACGGCTATTCAAAGTAGCGCAGGTAAGGGCGCTCGGCTTCCCACATCTCGTCAAACATCGCGCTTATCTGAGCAGGCGAGCAGACGGCGGCAGTAAGCGGATCGAGCATCATTGCGTAGCGCGCAGCCTCTTTCTGGCAATTGAGCAGCGCATCGCATACCAGCGTATGCACCGTCATATGTGCGCGATTCAGCCCGGCCAGTTGTTCCGGCAGGGTGCCAAAGTGGCACGGCTGCACGCCATTCTGGTCTACCAGGCAGGCCACCTCCACGCATCCGCCGGGCAGATTGTCGATCAGGCCGGTGTTGCGTACATTGCCATAGATCACCGTTGGACGGCGCATCATCACCGCCTCGACAATCGAAGAGCCGTATTCATGGCTGCGGGTGAAAGGGATTTCACGAGTGCCAGCCAGCATTTCGCGGATCGATTCATCATTCTGCTCCCGCCAGGCCGGCCAGTTATTGGCGTAGAATCCCGTCTCGCCCAGGTAGCCCGGCCGGCAGTAACGCTCGATCAGGTCGGGCCGCTTGCGAAAGTAGGGAACATACTCCGAAAAGTGACCGCTGCTCTCCGTGACAAACGCCCCAAAGTAGCGCATGATCTCGAAACGCACCGGATCACATTCATAAATTTCGGATATCAGGGCCAGTTCCCGTAAGCGAGGGTACATGTCCTGACCCCGGCAGCGCAGCTCCGTAAACCAGGCGTTGTGGTTTATACCCGCGCAGCGCCACTCCAACTCCTCATAGGGGACGTTGAGGTACCCTGCCAACTGCTTTGAAGTTCCCTGAACGCTGTGACACAGCCCCACGGTACGCATAGTGGTGCCAGTAAGCGCCGTAAGGGTGAGGATCGACATGGGGTTGGTGTAGTTGAGCACCAGGGCCTGCGGGCAGAGTCGCTCGGCGTCACGCAGTATATCAAGCCAGACAGGTCCAGTACGCAGCGCCTTGAAGATTCCTCCCGGGCCGATGGTGTCGCCAATACACTGATTCACCCCGTATTTCATGGGAATATCAAAATCGTGGCGCACATTGGCAAGACCGCCAACCTCGATGGTGTTAATGATAAAATCGCTCCCCGCCAGCACATCACGCCGCTCGGTAGACGCGCGCACGCTCCAACGCTTTCCACTGCGGCTAATCAGCCGTTCAGTAATCTGCTGCGCCAGCTCCAGGCGGCTCGCATCAATATCTACGAGCGCGAAACAACCCTCGTCCAGTCCCTCGATCTGCAAAATGTCGGTTATCAGTTGGCGAGCAAAAACGGCGCTCCCGGCACCTGAGATGGTAATAGTCGGCATGGTCAATCCGCATCCTTTCCCCGCGCGCTGGCCCTGTCGCTTAGCAAACAACACGCATGATCGTCAGTTTCAAAGAAGATGCCTTGTCGCTAATCGTGATGCCTCCCCCTCCGGCAGACCCTGCTCCTCGGAGTGGGTGACGGGCGTTAGAGCCGGGCCGGTGGTGTGTCGCTCCAGTAATTTCGTATCGAAACGAATGAGCTCAGGTATCTTTGCCGGATTGTCGATGAGTTCCACCAGCAAAGCAGCCCCTTGCTCGCCCATCGCCTGCACAGGCTGGTATATCGTGCTGAGTTCAAGCAGTTCCGAAACTTCAATGCCATCAAAACCGATGACGGAGAGTTGCTCTGGTACAAGAATACCCAGTTCTTTTGCTGCTTCCAGCACTCCAACAGCCTGCATATCTGAGGCTGCGAAAATAGCCGTCGGGCGCTTCTGCTGCGAGAGCAGTTGCAACGCGGCCTGCTTTCCTCCCATCCTGCTCCACTCGGACGTGAGCACTAGCTCTGGCTCAAAGAGCAGACCGGCTTCCCCGAAAGCCCGGTGCAGGCCGATCAGACGGTCATTGGCCTGGTTAAATTTGAAATTCCCTTCAATCAGCCCGTTGATGAAGCCAATGCGCCGGTGCCCTTTTTCGATGAGAAACTTCACCGCCTCATAAGCGCCTTCGACGTTATTCACCACCAGCGAAGTAAACAACGGGCTGTAGGCATCGATCAATACCACCGGGAGTCCAGCGTCCTGAAATCTACGAGAGACCGCATCGCCGGGCGTCAGTGATACAATCAGCAACCCATCCACTTTGCGGCGCATGGGAAGTTCAGAAAAATAATGGTCGCGCTGGGCATTCGTCTCCACATTATACAGGATCAGCTCGCGCTCCAACCTGGCGCTCACAATCTCGACACCGCGCAGCAATTCCATGAAGAAAGGACGAGTGAAGAAAGGCACAATCACACCAAGAGAGTTCGTGCGTTTTGAAACCAGGCTGCGCGCGATAGGGTCCGGCTTATACTGCAACTTATCAATAACAGCCAGCACTCGCTCGCGAGTGGCTGGCTTGACGCGAGGGCTATTGTTGATGACCCGTGAAACGGTTCCAATGCCAACGCTCGCTTCCCGCGCAACATCGTGAATGGTGGCTGCCATATGTATTGTATTTTCTTCCTCACGGTAGAACGTGTAATGGAAACGCTTTCAAACTCGGCAAGGTACTTATGATCTAGAGTAGCACAGGTAAAGACTCCTGTAAAGGGGTTTAAGACCAAAACCCTCTTGTAATTTTCTCCTTTGCTGTTGTTATAAAAGAAATAACAGGCAAACCTCTTTACAAATCGGCAATGGTATGGTATAGTTAAAATCAGATCATGGAAACGTTTCCATTAAACTTCTTTCCGGCTTGTTGTAGCTTTCGTTACCCCATTTACTATTTTCGACAATCGCAAAGGAGAGGCTCTATGATGACCATCAACCGTCGGGAATTTTTGAAGCGGGCGACCGCTCTCGGATTGAGCGCGTCGAGCGCAGCTGCGCTCCTTGAGGCCTGTGGTGGCGGAGGATCAACGTCTGCCGGGGGGAAGGTGACAGTCAACCTGTATCATACGATACCAACGGCGACAGAAACCTACTGGAAGCAACAACTACTTCCAACTTTCACGAAGCAGAACCCGGGCATGAACCTGGTAACGTATCAGCTCGGCGTAGAAAACCCCTCGGTCATACGCACCAAGATCAAAGCGGGGGGCGACACCGCGCCAGATATGGCCTGGCTTGAAAGCGGTGAGACGGGAGTCTACGTCCAGGCCAACCTGTTGCCCGACGTAAATGGCTGGCTCAATTCGCACTCGAGCATCAAGCAGAATATTTTCCCCTCGCTCGTCAAGCTTTCTTCGTATCAAGGGAAAGTGTGGAGCCTTCCCTGGATGACGAACAATACGGCCATGCAGATCAACCTCGACGCATTTCAGGCGGCTGGCGTCCCCATTCCATCGCAGGACCCGACCAAGACCTGGACCTGGGATCAGTTCGCCCAGGCGTGCAAGTTGATTTCGCAAAAAGCAGGCATGAAAGGGTTCTTGATGAACAACGGGGGCAATGGGTGGGATGCCTGGCTCTTCCATGCCTGGCTGGGAACCAACGGCGGCACATTCCTATCTGACGGCGGCGATCCGGGCTTCAATAACTCCGCCGGGGCGGAGACGATGACCTTTCTGCAAAGCCTGGTCAAGGATGGCTATACCGCGTACTCCGATCCGGGTAAGGGCTATGACCCGAGCGGCTGGTACAGTGGCAAAGCCGCCATCATGGCTAACGGCCCCTGGAACTTCCCCGATCTTGTCAAGTTCAATAAGTTCAAATTCACCGTTGTCCCCTACCCGGTCAACAAGCAACCGGCCACCAATACCGGCGGCGATCAGTTGTTCGTCTTCAACAACAACCAGCAAAAGGTTGCCTATGAGTTCAAATACGCGCAGTATATGCTCACCGACGACTTCCAGGTAGCGTTCAATATCGAGTCCGGTAATCTGCCGGTGACACAAAGCGCGACGAACAGCACGGCATACCAGGCCCATCTCAAGCAGTATCCCTTCCTGTACGGTTGGGTCAATGGCGTCCCCTACGGTGTGGCGCGCTCCAGCCTGCCGCAATCGAGCGATGCGCAGATCGCTTTTGGGCAGAAAGCGTGGGACCCGATCATTCTGCAAGGAGCCAATATCCAACAGAGCCTGACGTCTGCAGCGACGGCGGTCACCGCTCTCAAGCCGTAAAGCAATGCACCGGTAGTTCATGGACTGTGAGGTATGCAAGCCGCGCATCGCGATGCGTAGCCCACAGTCCTACCCCTGCGTACAGATGAAGTCTTCATCAGGAGGTTCTCATGGAGATACAACAGGTCCAGGAGCAGGTCAAAACAAAAATCGTAAGCCCCCGACAACGGAGTTGGAAGATGGCTCTCAGGCAGATACAGGCGTTCTCTTTTACCATGCCCGCTCTTGTTTTGCTTGCCATCTTCCTCATCTATCCCATCGGCTATGTCGTCTACCTCAGCTTCCAGCGCTGGGATTTACTCGGCAGCCCCGCCTTTATCGGCCTGCAAAACTACAACACCATTCTCTTTAAGGATTCAGCCTTCCTACAGTCCATCGGTGCCACCGTTCTCTTCGTTGTTCTTGCCGTCCCGACACAAGTAGGGTTGGGGCTGTTCCTGGCCATCTTGATTGAGAACAAATTCAGAGGACGCACGTTCTTCCGCGCGGTGTTCTTTCTCCCCCTGGTCATCTCCTTTGTCGCGGCTGGCATCGTCTACCAGTGGATGTTCTCGACCGGGGCCACGCCCGGCATTTTCCCCGCAGCGCTCGCCAATCTTGGCATCAAGTTCCCCGATTGGCAGCACACGAACGGGTTCATGGCCATGATTATCGTGGTGATTATGAACACGTGGAAGTCGGCGGGGTTCTCGATGATTCTCTACCTGGCTGGTCTCCAGTCGATCAATCCCGATTTATATGAAGCAGCATCCATCGACGGCATCCGCAATGCCTGGCAGCGCTTCCGCTTCATCTCGTGGCCGTTGCTCGTACCAACGACAACACTGCTTATCATCACCAACACGATTGGCAGCTTCCAGGCCTTCGTTCCCTTCTATGTCATGACCAACGGGGGGCCGAGCGGCGCAACCACCACGCTGATTTTCTATATTTACAACAACTTTGCCAACCGCACGGGAGTCGCGACAGCAGCGGCAACGCTCTTCCTGCTTGCTGTCCTGGCGATCACGGCTGTGCAACTCCTCGTGTCGCGCCGACGCCAGGCATACTACTAAATAATCTGGAAGGAGATTGATTATGAACAAGCAGCAACGCCTGAGCCGCGTATTTCTCTACGTTGGACTGGTCCTTCTCGCCGTGATGTTCTTGTTCCCATTTGCCTGGATGCTCGCCACCTCGCTCAAAACGAATACCGAGGCGCTCACCAATCCAACAGCGCTGTTGCCAGCCGCTCCGCAGTGGAACAACTACCCCGAAGTCATTACCACCCTGAACTTCTGGCGCGAAACTTTCAACTCACTCGTCATGGCCGTGGGCGTCACTCTGGGCCAGGTTATCCTGTCTGCACTTGCCGGATATGCCTTCGCGCGACTGCATTTCTTCGGGCGTGACGTTCTCTTTCTGCTGATCCTGGCGACGCTTATCATCCCCTTCGAGGTGCTTTTCGTACCCCTTTATCTCATGCTCGCTGGCTGGGGGGGATGGCTGAACACGTTCGCCGCCTTGATTGTCCCCAGCCTGGCCAGTCCGTTCTCCATCTTCGTGTTCCGCCAGTTCTTTATCACGGTGCCGAAGGAACTGGACGAGGCCGCAATGATCGACGGCGCCGGCTACTACCGCATCTTCTGGATGGTGATGATGCCGCTGGCAGGCCCGGCTGTCGCGACCGTCTTTATCCTGAGCTTCCTGGCCGAGTGGAGCAGCTTTCTCAAGCCGCTCGTCTTCAACTCGTCGCCGGATATGTACACACTGCAACAGGGTTTAGTAGTTATCCTTAATAGAGGAGCGAACCTGGTCCCGAACCTGGCGACATTGATGGCCGGCGTCGCGCTGGCCAGCATCGTGCCTGTCGTCATGTTCCTGTTGGGGCAGAAGTACTTCGTGCGCAGTGTGGCTTCAACCGGCCTGAAAGGGTAGAGAGGACTCGTAAAACGTGGTTTTCATCCCTGAAGAGTACTACCTGTGGGATTTCTGGCTTGTTTCACCGCATGAGTGGAGTGACGCCCGCGCGCTCTACCACCTGTACTACTTGCAAGCGCCGCGTGCGCTGCCTGATCCGTCCCTGCGGCACAGTATGGCAACTGTAGGACACGCCGTTTCGCGCGATTTGCGCCAGTGGGAACATCAAGGAACCGTGCTGGCAGTAGGTGTACCTGGCAGTTGGGACGATCGCGCCATCTGGACAGGCAGTGTAACGATAAAGAACGACCTTGGCTATATGTTCTACACAGCTCTAAGCCGCGACGAGAAAGTACCTGTACAACGCATTGGGCTGGCTATCTCATCCGACCTCGTCCACTGGCAACGACACCCGAACAATCCCTTGTTTGAGGTCGATACACGCTGGTACGAGCCACAAAACACAGAGCAATGGGACGCGCAAACCTGGCGCGACCCCTGCGTCGTTTACTCATCGGATGACGAGACATACTATATGTTCCTGGCGGCGCGCGCCAACACCGGTCCCCTCGATGGGCGCGGCGTGATCGGCCTGGCGCGTTCAACCGACCTTCTCTCCTGGGAGTTTTTACCACCCGTAAGTATGCCGGGCGACTTTACCGAGATGGAGGTCCCGCAGGTAATGGTTGTGAACAACCTCTTCTACCTGCTTTTCTGCGCTACCAGACACTCAGCCACGCGGTTGGCTCGCCAGGAAGGCAAAAGTTGGTCTGGCACGCACTACCTGGTCGCAGACAAGCTTACTGGACCCTACCGCTCGCTCACCGACGAGCCGCTCGTCGCCGACGCTACCGGCACTTACTATGCGGGCAAACTGGTTCGCGAGAGTGCAGGCGCACTCTCCTTTATTGCCTGGCGGCAGTGGGACAAAGACGGCAACTTCTGCGGCGGCCTATCGGACCCCGCGAAAGTCTACGTTCTGCCCGATGGCCGTTTGAAAGTTGATGCGCAACAGTTGTGGTCAGATCAAACCCGCTGAATACCTGAGTGGAGAAGCGCTTCCAATCGAGCTTCTAATGCTATCACGTTTTACTTCTTCCTGCCGACATCAGTAACTCCGCGTTCAAAATCGAGCCGCCTGCCGCGCCGCGAATGGTATTGTGACCCAGCAGCACAAACTTATAGCCCAGAATGGGGCATCGTCGCAACCTGCCCAACGTGACGCTCATACCGCCGCCCGCGTCGCGATCCAACAGCGTCTGCGGGCGATTGTTCTCGCGACGATAGATCAGCGCGTGTCGCGGCGCGGACGGCAATTGCGCGTGTTGCGGGAGTGGCACGAAGTTTTCCCAGGCCGCTATGATATCCTGCGCATCCACCTCCTGCTCCAGTTCGACGCTGACGCATTCCAGGTGTCCCTCGCGTGTCGCCACGCGGTTACACTGCGCGCTGACCAGTACCGGCGCGTCAACGAAACCGCTGCCCTCTTTCCAGCTTCCCAACATCTTGCGCGTCTCGCTCTCCAACTTCTCCTCTTCCCCACCAATATAAGGAATGGCGTTATCGAGGATATCATAGGACGGCAATCCTGGATAGCCCGCGCCCGAAATGGCCTGCATCGTCGTCACCAGCACCTTGCGCACGCCGAACGCCCGTTGCAACGGTTTGAGCGCCATCACCAGCGGCGTAGCCGAACAATTCGCGTTCGTCACGATACTGCCCGCCCAGCCGCGCCGTGTGCGCTGCCCGACAATCGCAGCCGCGTGATCGGCATTCACCTCCGGTACCAGCAACGGCACATCAGGCTCCATCCGGTAATTCTTCGCATTGCTGAAAACCGCCATGCCAGCGCGCGCGAAATCCGCCTCAACCTCACCCGCCACCTCTGCCGGCAGCGCGGAAAAAACGATCTTCACATCCCCGGCCAGCGCATCAGGCCTACAGGCCGTCACAGGCAGGTCAGCCACCGGGGCTGGCATATCGCCACCAGGCAGCCGCCACTGCGCCACCTCCCTGTAGGGCCGCCCCGCGCGCTGCTCTGAAGCCGCCAGCGCCACCAGTTCAAACCAGGGATGCCCCTGCAACAATTCAATAAATCGCTGCCCGACCATGCCCGTCGCCCCCAGCACAGCCACCGGAATACGTTTTTGTATGTCTGCCATAATTGCTACCTCCTGGTTGAAACTGCCGTACAATGCCATATAAAACGGTTTGATTCTGAAGGGACAAGGGGACGAATGCGGGGAAGAGTGGAACGCCCGATTCACGGTATTACCGCCTGGCTTGCTCCACAAGCATAACATTTCGTAGTAGGGTAGGGGCGGGGCTTGTCCCCGCCCTGGTCCACTCTCCCCCCGGCTTACCTTGTCCTTCACTGGGAGGTTTTTTACAACAGGCAGTCGCCAGAGGTGTCATCCTGAGCGCAGCGAAGGATCTCGCGCCGTGCCGCACGGAGATCCTTCGCTGCGCTCAGGATGACACCTCCCACTCGCTGGCCCTTTCCTAAAAAACCTACCAGTGAAAGACTTACCTTACCCCCGCCCTGGCAAGACTACCCCTGGCGAATTTCGCGCCGCTTTTCGTGCGTATCCTGCGCTTCATGGCGCACAAGCGGGATTACAGGCGCGATCAAATCGCGATGTAAACAGCGCAGGGCGCGTTCGCTGTCCGACTCTTCCACAATCAAAATGATGCCCGTATCCGATGCTCCCTGCGTGACTATCGGAATACGCTCGCGTGCCAGCGCCGTAATCGCGCGCGCCGGACTCATCGGATCAGCCGTAAAGCCAGAACCAATGCAGGCGCAGGCCGCCAGCCCCCGTCTGTGGCTGACGCGCCAGCTCCCCATATCATGCTGCAACAGGGCCACTACCGGATCAACCGCCTGTTCTTCCACCATAAAAGAGAGATGATGCCCCGATGACGAACAGATGGCAACCGGCGCAGCGCCAGCCCGCGCCGCCAGTTCAAACACCTGGCCCGCGTTCTCCGGCGCGCCGAACAGATCGCTATTTTCAACCGTAATCAAGGCCAGTTGCCTGCGCGCCGTAATAGCCACCGCCGCGCTGCGCCCCCCCAGGTCTGGCCCCACAACCGTTCCGCGTGTATGCGGTCGAAACGTGTTGCGCACGCGCACCGGAATATTGCGATGCGCGACGGGAATCAGCGTGCGCGGGTGCAGCACCTTCGCCCCAAACCAGGACAGCCGCGCCGCCTCCGCGTACGTCAGGCGCGGTATCAACCGCGTATTCGCCACAATACGCGGGTCCGCGCTCAACACGCCATCAACATCCGTATAAATCGTCACTTCCACGCAATCCAACGCCTCGCCAATCACAGTCGCCGAATAATCAGAACCATTGCGCCCCAGCGTCGTCACATTCCCGCCGCCTGTACGACCAATAAAACCGGGAGCTACCGGCACAATACCGCCTTCAATCAATGGATGAATCAGCCGCGCCGCATTGACTCGCGTCTCCTGCGCCAGCGGATCAGCGCCTACCACCGTCCCCAACGCTGGCAGCGTATCAGCCTGTAGATCGGAGGTAATAATCACTTCTTCGCGAACCGGCATAGCCTGCACGCCCAGATCGCGCGCCGCAGCCGCCACCAGCAGCACCGAGAGACGCTCGCCCCACGCGCTAATCGTTGGCGCGGCGTGCAGCGCCCGGTCCCTCGCATGGCTTTCGCCCCCTGGCTCTTTCGTAGCCGCGCCGCGCCCCATCTCCACCGCGCTCACACCCTGCTCAAGCAGGGCAAACGCGACCTGCAAATCTTGTTGCAGAGCCTCTCGCCCCTCGCGCTTATGCGCCGCCTTATCCGCCGCTTCCAGGTGCCTCTGCTTGAGGGCCTCCAACTCCTGCTGCCACAGCTCATGCTCCCCGGTACAGGCGAACCGCGCAATACGCAACAACTGATCGGTCACACCAGATATGGCAGACACCACCACCACCGGAAACATCCCCTCGTTATCGCGCAACTGGTGCCCGATAATCGCAGCCACGCGCCGGATACGCTCCCCGCTGCCGACCGACGTTCCCCCAAATTTCAAAACCTGTACGCTGCGTTCCATAAGAATACTCCCTTATTGGGAGATGCAGAGGGCTTCGCCCTCTGCATCTCCCAATATATTACACCGTTGCCGGTTCGCCGGCTTTGAGCGTCGCGGCCTTCAACGCCTGGTCCAGATCATCGATCAGGTCGTCCACCGTCTCCAATCCAACCGACAGGCGGATGAAATCGGGCGTCACGCCCGTCTCTTCCTGCTCTTCGGGCGACAACTGCGAGTGCGTCGTGCTGGCCGGGTGAATGATCAGCGACCTGGCATCGCCCACGTTCGCCAGGTGCGAGAAGAGTTCGACATGGCGAATCAGCTGCTTGCCCGCTTCCAGACCGCCTTTGATGCCGAAGCCCAGAAT
>DAHVFL010000095.1 GCA_027316975.1 Chloroflexota bacterium
GAATGACAGCACCATTGATTGTCATTCTGAGCGCAGCGAAGAATCCGCGTGTTGCTTTGAGCGATTCTTCTACAGACTTATCTGGCATCACCAGTAATCAATACCCCAACAACTCCTGCAATTCTTTCTCACTCTGTTTGCTGAGAGGTATCATCGTCTCCTGTTGATCGTTGAGCTGCAAGGTATAGCTATTGCGCGTAAATTGAATTACGGATTTGATGTGCTGGAGGTTCACCAGGTAAGCGCGATGCGCCTTGAAGAAGCCCCGACCGGCGAGGCGGGTCTCCAATTCCTGCAAGGTCAGGTTGGTGGTGGCCTCCTCGCTGGCGGTGCGCAGGTAGGTTTTCCCCTCGCGACTGGTAGCGTAGAGTACGTCGCCGGGGTCAAACAGCATGATGCGATCTTCTTTGCGGGCGGGAATCTTGAAAGGCATGAGGCGTTCGGGAGCCGCCGTTTCCGCCTGCGACGACTCGCGTACCCGTTTGCTGGCGATACGCCCGTCGGCCAGTTCGAGAATTTGCGCGCTACAGCGGCCCGACCACGCCAGGTCTTCGGCGGTAATCAAGACAGCCGCTCCCGCGCCTGCCGCCTCCTGTATTAGTCGCAGGAAAAGCGCCTGCGTATCCAGGTCGATACGCAGTTCCGGCTGATCGAGCAGCAAGAGGGCCGGTCGCCCGATGAGCGCACGCCCAAAGGCCAGGCGGCGCTGCGCGACAGGCGAAAGCTTCGAGACCCGCTTTGCGGCCTGGTCGCTCATGCCAAGCTGCGCCAGCACCTCCCCGGCGCGGCTCGCAGGCAAGTTATGTAGCCGACAATACAGTTCCAGATTGCCCTGCGCGCTTGAGCGATCATACAGCAAATCTTCCTCGAACAGGACGCCGATGCGACTGCGCACTTCAGGCGACGTATGCACATCTTTGCCATCGAGCAGCACCTTGCCGCCGCTGGGAACCATTACGCCGCTCAGGAGGCGCATCAGCAGCGACTTGCCGCTGCCAATCTGTCCCACCACCGTCACGATATCGCCCGCGTTGATGTCCAGTTCCTCGATTGAAAGCGCCGTGCGGTTCTCGATGATCTTTTCCAGCCGCCGAACCTGTAACATGGCCGCGCACCCCTCGCTCATTATTCTTATTCGGATTTCCACCCTTGCGATTGCTTCTTGTAGGGACGCGATTCATCGCGTCCGCTCCGGGTCGCCGTTTGCAGGAGGGCGGACGCGATGAATCGCGTCCCTACAAGCATCTACGTTTTTCCTCCGCAAGAATGGAAAGTCTTCTATTCATCTGAATTGCGTCAGGGGTATTGTAACACACGTTAAAAGGCGTTCAAGCCTTGCTCAACTGCGCGTGAACGCGAATCTCGACGTTGTTGCGCAGCGCGTTGGAGACCGGGCATCGCTGCTCTGCCACCTGGGCCGCTTGCTCAAACGCTGCTTCGTCAATTCCCGCAACGGTGCCGCGCACGTTGAGGTCCATGACCTGAATTTTGGGGCCACTCGCGCTCAGTTCAAGCGTGCATACCGCCTCAACGTCCAGCTTTTCTGCCGGGGTTCCACTCCTGGCAAGACCGGCGGCAAGGCCCATCGCGTAACACTCGGCATGGGCGGCGGCAATCAGTTCTTCGGGGCTGGTCTTCCCGGCCGGCTGTTCCGTGCGCGAAGCCCACGTGACCGGCAAATTATCGAGCGCACCACTACTCGTCTGAACGATGGTACCGTGTCCCTCAAGCAGATTTCCTTCCCAGGTGAGGCTGGCCCGGCGTTCGACTGTTGACATGATAGTAACCTCCTCAAAAAAATAGAAACAGTAAATGTATATACGGCGCGTTGTAACAGGCACCGGCAATACTCTACGTTTAAAGGGGAAATGCGCAAATGCGCCCTTCACACTGTATCACCTGGCAGGCTCCATGACAAATGGTTTTGCGGCATTCATCCTTCATAATACGCCCGTTACCCTCTTTTTTACTCCATTCGGCCAGAATTTGTAGCGCGTATTTCATAAGCATGATACAGTTGTGTCAGAAGGATGAATGATAATACAGGAAGAGAGAGAAGGAGCCACTTTTTATGAATATGCGCTCAATTTTCGCTATTGCGCGCAAAGACGCGCTTGATGCCGTCTCGAACAAAGCTACCCTGGTAATGCTGCTGACGCCATTTCTCCTGGCGCTCATCTTCCTGTTGATCGACGTATTGCTCAGTAACCATACAACAGGTGTGCTGGTCTACAATCCGGGGAAATCGGGCATCGAACAGATCGTTGACCACGCATCAAGCGGCATCAAGGTCACATATGTCAACTCGCCCGACCAGGTGACGGCGGCTTTCGGCCCCAACGGGTCGAAAAAAGACTCGCCGTATGAACTGGGTCTAATCGTTCCACCCAATTTTGACGCCGACCTGCGCGCCGGACAGCATCCTCAAGTGACCATCTACATCAATGGCAAGGTCATAAGCAACGAGCAGGGCCAGCTACTGCTCAATGCCCTGAACAACTATACACGCGGCGCAGTCAATCCACAATCACCGGCTACCATTGCGCAGACCACCATCAATCCACCATCGCCCGCCACAAACCTTTTCCAGTACGTCGGCCAGATTTACGCGGTGGCCGTGCTGCTCGGCTCGCTGGTGATTGGTTCGGGACTTGTGCCTCACTTGCTGGTTGAAGAAAAAGAGAAGAAGACGCTGCGAATGCTCATGGCCTCACCCGCCTCATTCGCCGACGTGATCGCCGCTAAAGTGCTGGTGGGCCTGTTCTATCAACTCTTGATCGCCCTGATAGGGATTGCCATCATGGGCGGCTTCGGCGGGCAGATACCCCTGCTCCTGCTCTTTATCCTGCTTGGCTCACTCTTCAGCGTCTCAACAGGCTTGCTAATCGGCAGCCTGGTCAATACCACCGGCGCGGTACAGGCATTCTGCGGCGTGATGTCCTTCCTGTACATCCTGCCACTCTTCTTCGTCGGACCCTTTGCGCAACTGCTGGGAAGCAGCGCCTTCAACCAGATTATCAAGATACTGCCGACCTACTACATCGCAGATGGGGCAGCTAACGCCATCACCGGTACCAGCGCCCTGTCCGCTACGATGGTGGACGCCAGCATCACAGTCGGCTTTATCCTCGCCCTGGCGCTGCTCTCGCTCTACGAACTGCGCCGCCAGGTTGAGCTGGTGAGTGCGCTTTAAGATGGCATGGGACACGATCTGTGAATCATGGCAGGAAACGGAACCAGTCAATTTTTTGTGTGCAACCATTACTGGTATTCCTTCGTATAATCGAAGACAACAGAAGAAGTTATTCCTACACCTGAAAACGGAGGTAAACGATGGACGCAACTCCTCTCATTTTTGCGATAGTGATTGCTGTCATGGTAGTCCTTCTTATAGCTGGCATAACAAAGTCAAGCCGGGGAAGGGGAAGAATAACCAACCCGACCACACGTGTAGCGCCCGGTGTCCCCACTGAAAAGTTCGCTGATACCCCTCAATCAGAGAAACACTCCCATCCTCATCACCAGTCCCAGCATCATACTGCTCCACCTGTTCATCATCAACCCCAGCATCATATTGATACTACCCCGCCTGTCCATCACACACCACCGCCCCCACCGCCAACACATCATGGGTAGCGGGCCCGATGCCCACAGGGTAGTTACACCCCCTGTTCCGTCAAAAATTTGCTAAACGCCACCGGCGTAAACCCAAAATCGCGCTCAACCGAATGAATATCGGTGATATTATCAAAGGTGAAAAGCGTCATCGCCGCTTTCGTCAAAGGCGGTTTAGGCAATACAGCCTCCATGACGGCTGCGCCAATGCCGACCAGCGCATTGGGAGCCGGAGCCTTGATACGATTTTTATGCATGGTGTGCAGAAGCGCATTGATGACCTGGGTAAAAGTATAATATTCCGGGCCACCGATGATATAGGTCTTGTGATTGGTACGCTCCCGCTCCTGTAAAACCTTGAGTATGACCGTTACCACGTCTTCGACAAAGATGGGCTGGAATTGTATCTTGCCACCGCCGATCAGCGGCACCACGGGCGAGGTCCGTATCAGGTCGGTCAGTCCCTTGATAAAGGGAGCGCCTTTGCCGAAGAGGACCGAAGGCTGGATAATCGTCCACTCCAGGCCGCTCTCCTTGACCATGCGTTCGGCCTCGTAACGCCCCTGCATATAGGTGCCGGGTTTGTCGGGATGCGTCCCCAACCCGCTCATTTCGATGATGCGCGCAACGCCTGCCGCTCGCGCCGCCTGTACCAGATTGGCCGTCCCCTGCACATTCGTCTCGTAGTAATGATTCCCGCTGGACTGCTTGCGGTCGGCGGTCATAAACGCGGCGTGGATCACCGTATCCACCCCTTGCAGCGCCGTCGCCAGCGTCTCAGCCCGCGTCGTATCCCCCTGCGCGAATGCGACCTGACCCGCGGGCAATACAGCCGCCGCGCGCTTCACATCCCGAACCAGGCAGCGCGGCCTCTCGCCGTTCTGGACCAGCCGCGCCACCAGGTGCCTGCCAACATACCCCGTCGCGCCAGTTATCAATAGCATACTTCACCTGCTCAATCACTATGTTTGTTACATATTTTCTCTTCATCATTATAGACGCCCGGCAAGTGAAATACGACCCTGCCACATCACGAAAATAGAGGTGAGTCTGCTCACTCTAATCCCTCCCATCCTCAAGGTGCCGGGAACTCTTCAGGTTGCAGTGAACACAAACTGAACGCTAACTGAACGCTAAAAGTATGGACAATCTGGCACTGTTTCCGCTACACTTGAAGTCATAGGAGGCGAGCGATGCAAGCAGATGAGTATGTTGTCCACCCCACGCGTATAGCGCGCGTGGAGCATGGCCTGACGCAGGAAGAACTGGCGCAAGCAATCGGCCTGGGCGTGTCCACCATCCGGCGGGCCGAGCAGTGGTTCCCACTCAACATCAAAACTCAACGCATACTATGCGACTTTTTCAAGAAGACACCTAATGAACTGGGCCTGTTGGGACGCGGCTGGACGCAAGGTGACGGAAAAGCCATCACTCCACAACAAACCGCGCCGCGCCCATCGCAACACCTTCCAGTAGTGAATGCCCCTCTGTCATCCGTGCATAAAGCCGCGCCGCCCTCTCAATACACACCCCTACAGGCCATAGACCTGCTGGCCGCGCAACCCAACATCGTGACAGGTGAACACGCGGGCGCATGGCTCGCGCTGGGAACCAGCCATCTCGCCCAACTCTTCGATGAAGGCTGGTCGCTCGAAAACATCCTGAACTCCCTACGCGCAGTAATGCAGGGCGCGCAGGATATGCCCGCCATCACCAGGCACAAACTACTGCAACTGAGCGGCGCGGCATTAGTAAGCGGCATTGGGCTGCCAACCAGCGAGCATGTATCTGAGGAGGAACGGGTACGAATTACAGATGCGCTTGGCAAAAGTATAGCAGAGGGATGGAACCTCTTTCATGTAGCTAGTCCCACACAGGTATTCGCCATCAGTCGATCGCAGCTCACATTCTTACAACAAGTTCACACTGATGTGTATCCGAGCATCCTACCCATGCTGTATTCGGGAGCCTATAGACTCACTGGAGCAGCATTGCATTTCCAGGGCAAGTACGAGCAAGCGTATCAGGCACATGAAAAAGCCTATGCTGCTGCCCTGGATAACGCAGATATGTGGAACATGGGACAAAGCCGAAGCTGGCAGGCTTGCGGATGGAGCGCGCAGGGATACTATGCTGAAGCCCTACGTGTCACTGATGCAGCCCTGCGCCTCATCGCGTCACAGAATGATGTAGAAAGCATTCGACTTCGCGCGCGCTTACTCGCGTTTGGAGCCGAAAACGCCGCACTACTTGGCGATGAGCGAGAAGCAGAAACCAGGCTGGACACCTCGAAGCAACTACTTGAGTATCTCGCCATACCCAATGAAGAGTTTGACAGTACCTCGTGGCTACAACAAGCCGGAATCTGCGCGTTATACCTCCAACAAAATAACATCGCTGCCGAGCGGTTACAGCAAGCCCTGGATGAACTTCCGGCCAGGTGGTCACTGCGCTACCTTTCAACAGCATTACCACTGGCAAAGGCATACACGCGCATGAGAGAACTCGACCAAGCGCTTCACGTTGTCCAGAACACAATACCAGTGATACAATCGATTCAAGCGGGAACATTTACGGAAAAGTTTCAAAGCTTTCTACAAGATGATCTTTTGAGGAGTTTCCCAGGCAATAAGCTCTGCCGATGCGCAGTTATTGACGCACAGAAGCAGATCACAATCAACTAGTTTCACGATGGAGGCAGGGTTGCGCCAGATACACTATACATCCTCAGAACAAGGAGAACTAAAACACTCGACACCCAGGAAAGAAGGTGTTCGAGTTGGCAAGCTCATCGTTCTGGCGCAACCCGATAGAACAGCCCTTAACGAGTACAGGCAGCGCCTCAACGAGAAATCGTATCAGGTGAGCGAGTCAGAGCATTTCGTGATCTGTCAGCACCCTGCTACCAACCAGGCGATACTCCTGCATCTCTTTCGGCCAGAGGAAGCGAATGCAGACCTTATCTGCTTTATAGAGAACGAACTGCCTTCTTCTGGTATTATTCCATCTACACGTGAGTTCGGCGCAACCCTTTTCGCTATCCTTGCATCAATGTATCTTCCCCCTCGCAATCAGCAAGCAATCTGGCTGCGCTTCTGTCTCAACTCGCTGAACAGTTTGCGTGACCTCATAGTACACCCGTCGAAGAACGTTCCTGCGAAAGCATCTTATATCGCTCCATTCGCAGCAATCTACCGGCGCATCCTTGAACTTGTCACAGGCCAAAGCCTGCTTGATGCAGGTTGCTGTTTCGGCTTTCTCCCTGTCCTCATGGCCGAACGCGATTACTCCATGCACATCATAGGAAGTGATATCAGTCACGATGCCATCGGCTTCTCAACCAGGTTGGCAAACGCCACCGAAGCTCACAACGTGGCATTTCACCAAATCGACACTCTTTCAAATGACTTTCCGAAGTTGGGCCATTTCGACAGCGTGACCGCCATACACTTACTAGAACACCTGGCAGAAGAAGACATGCCTACCGCACTCGATCACCTACTACAAGTGACGACAAAGCGCCTTCTTATTGCTGTACCATACGAGGAGCGAGCGCAGGCACTCTATGGACACCGCCAGACATTCACACCTGAGAAACTGCATCAATGGGGGATGTGGTGCATTGAGACACTTGAAGGCAAGGGAAAGTATCAGTACGAGGAACTTATGGGCGGCTTGCTCATCATAGAACGTACTTTGGATTAGAATAACGAAGCAGTCATTGCTGAAGGTCACTTATCAACAATCAGCAACCCTCCTGCACAATCCTCACACCACATGGAGCTTACATCGCTACAAAGGTCTATACACCATTGTCCTATGCTTTCAAGTTTACTAGAAGTAAATAATTGCTCATGTCCATAAGCTGTCTCTGCTTGACCCGGTTCATATGGCACAGCAATTATGAGTCGCCAAGTTGTTACTTTCAAGAGATGGGAAAGCACACGAAACATATCTACTTCAGTAAAATGTTCGAGGACATGAAGAGCGAGGACAGTATCGTAATAGCTAGATCCGCTAAAGTCATCACTCAAGAGATCAGCCTGCTTAAACTCGACATGCGTGCAGTGCCGCTCCTGCGCAATAGTTCTGACAACTTCAAATGAATCGAGAATATCAATCCCGATAATTTGTTTGATCGAGGGCGCAAATTCGGCAATCAGGAGGGGTAAAAAGCCAAACGAACAGCCGGCGTCAAGGACAGTTTCGCCAACCAGTAGTTGCAATACGCGCTTATAGATAGTAGCGAACTCATCAATAGGTTGACGAGCAATGGCCTTGTTGCTCCTATCCTCAAGGATAGTATGATAGCGCTTGATAGTATTGTCCGCGTAGAGACGCAAGGCTTGTTGAATATGGAAAGGATGTACAGAACCTACGATTGCGGCAAAAAGGTGACCGAAATCCTCTGAGCATTCAATAATACCAAAAGGTTTAAGTTCCTCAATGAAATAGTGTCCAATATTAGCATCAATGGCTTCGGGCGCGAACCAGTGAGCAACAATAGTGGAAGGGGCTTGCTCCCTGGTAAAGAGCAAAAAGTGATGTGTTTCATGAATATGGTAGCCGCCTTCGGCGAATCGCTGTTTCAATAAAGATCGATTTGCGTGATGCGCGTTCACGCCGACGACATTGCCCACAATAATCGCCCGTTCTTTTAGCGAGACTCTTTTCAATTGGTTTTCAGCCACGTGCTACCCCCATGATACTATTGTCACTTGCATATCATTCTATCATACGCCTTTGTACTGATATGGACTGGCGATACATTACCCAGGAAGCATCGCCAGCAACAATTGACGAAACCCCTCCAAATCCCGCAATGTCTCGTCGCGGTCCCGCGATGCTGGAACTTTCTGTCGCACAAAGGCGCAGAAACCGAGCATGGCGATGTTCAGAGCATGAATCTCCGGCAATTGCAGGTGGATATGGACTTCCATCACGCCACGAGGAGCGGCGACCAGTCGTTGAAAGATACCCTCTAGCAAACGCGCCTGCTCTTGCCGTTCTTGTGTCGGTAGAGACACCCTGCGCGAATAGGCCAGGTATCCGCGAATGACGTTGCGCAGTACCGACACGTCGTTAAAGCCAATCTGGAGCGTTGGAAAATCATGCATCACGCTCTATCCTCTTCTACCTCATTTTTCCGCTGCTTAACCGATTCTTTTTCGTCGCTCCCTCGTTCCGCTTCTGCGCTCCAGTATTCCGTGTTCATCAACGCCTGCGCCTCCTCATGTTTTCCTTCATTGATGAGCGATAAAATGCGTTCCGCACCCAGTTGCATACGCGCCGTAATCATCTGATGCGAGGCACTGCTGGCAAACCCATACATGCAAAGCCGCGCAGCTTCTTCCTCCAACGCCTGCCGCTCTCGAAAGGCCGCAACCTCGCTGCGATGGCTCTCTGACATAATGCTCCTCCTTGCATCTGGATTGCTCGTAACAAAACATCCGTAACAGGTACATCTTGAGTTTAGCTGGTAGGGGCGGAATGTGTGGTTGAAAATCGTTGTGGTTTCGTTTGGAGAGAGATCAGTCGGCATTCACCGTCCGTGGCAAGTCCCGCAGGAGCCGGGTTAAGTCGCAAGCAAACAGATTCTGCAGGGGCGGGGGTGGTCTTTCACTGGTAGGTTGTTTAGGAAAGAAGCCAGGGAGGTGAACAGCTGTCATCCTGAGCGTAGCGAAGGACCTCTCGCGGCAGAACGCAGATCCTTCGCTGCGCTCAGGATGACAGCCTCTGCCAACCCGTTTCAAGAAACCTACCAGTGAAAGGCTTGCCCCCACCCTGGCCACCAGCAGCAATCAGCGCAGCGACCCGGCTGGCAGCAGAATACGCACGGTCACGCCCGCGCCTGGAGAGCTTTTGATGGTGAGACTGCCGCCTGCGATAGCCAGCAGCGCGCTGTGGGTGAGCAGGCCACCGCCCGTGCCACTGGTCGCGCTGTTAGCGGCGCTGATGCCCACCCCGTCATCGGTGACGATCACTTCCAGGCTATGATCTACATTGTTCCATAACGCTTTGAAGAACAGGCGCAGGTGGCGGTGTTCGTCCATTCCGCGCCCGTGACGGGCAGCGTTGCGCAGCGCCTCCTGCACGGCGGCAAAAACCAGTTCGGCGATTGCTGGCGGCATCACTTCATCAATGGAGGCGGCTGTCTCGTCGGACACACACCATTCCACCTCGTCGAAGGCGTACTGAAAATCCTGATCCAGCATGGTGCGTATGGCGCTTATCATGCCGTCCTGTTCAAGACGGTGAGGCGCGCTGGGTGCGGTAACACGCATCATGGCGGCCAGGCGGCGATGCGTATCTGAAATAAGCGCGATGGTTTCATCTACAGCCTGCGCGCGCGTGTCACTGTCGCCGGACGAGGGTACATTACCATTGCCAGGGTGCGAACGCAGCGTTTCCAGTTGTAAAAGCGCCAGGTGCATCTGCGGCAGAATTTCGTCGTGCAGCACGCGCCGTTGTTGCGCTCCCAGCAACTTAACATCGACGATGCGGCGGCGCAGCAGTCCCGCCACAGCCTGCATCGCTTCATGATCGCCCAGCGTGTCGAGGATGCGCTGCCCGCAGGCGTGAGCCAGGTTCATGTCCTCGTCGGTCAGCGCGGCCCCATCCTTGCGAGGTCCAAGATAGAGCGTGGCGACCAGCCCGCGCTCGTCATAGATGGGCAATACCCAGCAAATCATCGGCGCCTCGTCCACGAAAAGCTGGATGCGCGATGGCGTTTCCGATGCGCCGGTGCGCTTCCTTACTTCTTCGCCCTTCTCCAGCAGCTTTTTGTCCCCAACCGGCGAGAACAACGCGCCATTTGCCAGCGATGAGACAGGCCAACGATAGCTGAAACGCCGCCGCACGCTACCCGCCAACACCGCTAAGTAGGCGCACTGCACGCCCAGCACAGTATGACAGAGGTGATAAAACAGGTCTTCCAGGTCCTGCTCCGTCTTCTGCAAATCAGTATTCAGCCAGTGGCGCAGGCTGGTGCTGCGCACGAACGGCCCCAGCAGCGCGATGTAGCGGTCGTGCGCCGTATAGCTGCTCCATGTGAACAGGGCATACGCGCCCGTAGCCAGCGAGGTGATAATCAGCAGACCCCCCGGACTGCTATGCGTCACATTGACCAGTATGACAATAAAAATAGACACGCCCGTCGCAACAATCACAGTGCCGCGCCATTGTTCCAGGAAGCCGCGCCGCGAAAGCGAACGCTCGATCAATATGCCATGTCGCATAATGGAATAGCCTATCAACAGGATCACCAGCGCCACCGCGCCCGTCGCGCACAAATCCAGGATCAGCAGGTTCATGGGAAAGATAGCGCTGTTGATCAATCCGCCACTAACGGGCGCATCAGGCGCGACAGTCGCATAGGGATGTCGCAGCCAGGTGATGATAGACTGGATCACTAGAACGCCCAGCGTCGTCGTCAGCAGCACCATCAACAGCGCCGCCAGCAGCAGCCCCGGACGCGCCAGGTGCCAGGAAAGATGCGGCTCCTCCAACGACTCTTTATCGCGTGGATCATCCCAGAAGGCATCAATCAGAGCATAGCGCAAACCCCTCTCGCGCCTGGTGCGCCGTTGCAGGAAATGCCAGAACGCGCGCAGCAAACGCGCGATACGCCCAATCGTGAACCACGGCGCGATAGCGCAAAAGGTGACGTAACAGAGAAAGAGCAATGAAAGCAGCACCGGCGGCGAAAACACCCCATTGCGAATATCATTGAAGGCATCGTTATACACAATCAACCGCAGCGCGCCCGCGTAAGTAAACGTCGATGGATTGAGCAGCAGGAATACCAGCACCGTCACGCCCGGCAGCGCCCCAAACACCAGCAGATAAGGCCGCCGCCGCCGCCACCCCTGGTTAATGAGCGCGGCATAATACAGCCCGATCGCAAACCAGATATACGGCACCCCCAGCGCGGGCAGCCAGATGAGATGCCACAGAAAATCCTGGCTCACCACCCCATCTTGCTGCACCGGCGACCCGGAGATCAGCAGCGCGTGAATAAAGAAAAACAGCGCCGACAACCCCAGCCCCACCACCCCCAGCCGCGCAATCCACGCCTTGCGATCCCCGTTCAGCCACACCGTAAAAGCCAGCCACAAAAAAGCCACCAGGTTAAAGATGGATAACGCCAGCAATAATGCGCGCAATATATAAGCCGGTTGCAACAGCGATGAGATGCCCATGTGTTTCCTTTTGGTTCTCGACT
>DAHVFL010000096.1:0-4453 GCA_027316975.1 Chloroflexota bacterium
TCGCTCGCATGCAGCTCCCCCTGAACGTTTCGCCGGTCTCCGCGTCCTTCATCGGCCTTCAGCGCCTGGGCATCCACCTCGTACTCTCTCTCGCTTGTTGTTACTGCTTGCACGCACTGGCGCTCTTTCTTCACGTCTAAGCACGCACGCGCTTCAAGCTAAGCTCCTCTGTCTCTCTCTTGTTCTCGTTTCTGCCCTCGGCAAAATTGAAGTAATTATTCTGTATTCAGTTGTGAATGTGCTTTCGTTGCTTGATGCCCGTGTATGATGCCATACTTTCCAAAGCTTGTCAACAGTTCTGGCGGCGAAATTCAGGCAAAAAAGGAAATTAGCCCGAATGTACTAAAAAAGGACGGGCATTTGACGAATATTAGATGAGTTCAGTATGCTTCATCCGTTACGGGTAATTCGGGGTGTCTCTAATTTCTTTGCTTCTTTTGAACCGTCCAGAGCTAACCTTGACGTTGAAGTAAATGATATGGTAAACTGTGAGAGTGTGAAATACACATTTAGCTTGCCGTGTTGTGTTTAGAGCGACAGTGCGGTCTGACTATAGTACAATGAGTGACTATCTCCAAACTTTTGGGAGGGAACAATGCGGGCTACGTTCAGTTATGCAAGCATCCTGCACGCTGTTGGACAGATGCTGGATCAAGTCGGAGTGAAAAGCATCGCTATTCACGAAGAAGAGGATGGCCTTTTTATTGAGGGCTTCAATGGTGAGGGACATCTTCAGGTGCAGATGCGTTATGACATTGCCAGTCTTTATGATCTGGTAGCGCGTTCGGAAGATCTGGTTGAGGAACGCAAGCAGCTTACGTCGGTAGAGAACGAGGGAACCCTCCATCGTTTCCTGGCTGACCATAAACGCGAGCTGGTAGGAGCGACCTACTGATCTACCATTAGATCTGCGCAAGCAAATAGAAGGACCGGGGTATACCCCCGGTTTTTATTTACCGATTTGCTGAAATGTCCGGTTTGGCGTTTCCCATACGTGTTTATAGTAATAAATGGACGGGACACCCACAAGGGGTGTCGCTACTCTTCGGGGGCATCGCATAGCCACTGGTTGCCATAGCAGCGCATACATTCGACCATCTCGATCAGGTCGCGGCCCTTTGCGGTGAGGGTATATTCGACGCGCGGCGGCACTTCGGCAAAGGTCTGGCGCAGAATAACGCCTTCTTCTTCTAATGAACGGAGCCGCTCTGAGAGGGTTTTGGGGCTGATGCCTTGCAAGGAACGTTCCAGCTGGTTAAAACGTTTGACACCGGAGGCTAAATCACGGATAATAAGCAGCGTCCACTTGCCGCTAATGATTCTGGCGGTGCGGGCGACCGGACAAATCGAGTTACTGGTCTTAGTATTGATGGTCACTGATGTAGTTGTAAATTCCATAGTCCAATCTTGCCCTGGTACCGATCTCGTGTGCAGAGAAACGCGGTTCGCGGACGCTATGCCCCGTGCGCATTCAACTCAACTATCAAGACTATATCATAGCAGAAACATAATGTAAAGCGCGCCAGGCACTCGACTTTACGGGGAAAGTATGATATGCTCATAGCTAATAGGAAAGCAGGAGAAGCCAATTGGCTGAACAGCGCTTCGAATGATTTCATGTACGTGAACAAATCATACATCCTGGCTGCGCGGTTTCTCCCTATGAGAGGAGAAGAATATGCCTGAAGAAATTGCTCTATTCATCGATTTTGAGAACATCCGATACAGTATGCTGAATATCCAGCGGCGGGAACCAGACCCACAGGAATTGATCGCGGTGGCGCGTCGATATGGTACGGTGATGGTTGCTCGCGCTTATGCGGACTGGTCACGGCAACCGGAGCCATTCAAAGGAAGCCTGACTGCGGCGATGATCGACAGGGTCGATTGTCCCGCCAAGCAGCGCGACCGTATTCGTATGGGAACGGTTCACTACCCTCCAGCCGGTACTTCAACAGGGGCTCCTGGTTCATCTGGATTGGTGACAGAACAGGGAACGTATGCGCGCCCATGGCAGTCCGGCCCTCTCGGTCATTCTGGTCCATTACCGGCGATTAATGTGCCGGGAGCGGGCAATGAATGGTCTGGCTATAACGACCCGGCTGGGTCTCGCCCGCCTGAGGCGGTTGACAGCTTGTTGGAAGACAGCGAACCACTGACCGAAGAGGGGTATATACAGGAATACCAGCAGCGAGAACCGACTCGCCAATTCCTGCCCTTTACCGCCTATGGTCAAGCGGGTCCCAGTGGCTCCTCCAATCCCGGCAGCACCGGCCCTCTGGGGTATCCTGCTTACCCATCCACGAGTTCGGTGGTGCATACGGGGAACACAGGTCATCTCCCGGCGGTTGGCGCAAGCGGCTCAAATACTGTCGTGCAAAGCACGGTGGTGCAAAGTACCGTAGACCTCAATATGCTGATGGATATTATTGAAACTGTCTTTGATCGTCCTACTATCTCTACATTTGTGCTGATGACTGGTGATAAAGATTTCACCCGCATCAGTGCGCGTTTAAAGCTACGTCTAAACAAAACCGTGATTGTTGTTGGAATACCTGGAACCGTTAGCCGGGATCTTGTCAGCAGCGCAAATCAATTTGTGCCACTTATACCAGGGAGCAATCCTGTGCAGAGCGGGCAACTGGCCGACAATGGCTATGCTCCAATGTCTATGACTGGTAATACTGGCGGTATGCCCGCCATTAGCCCGGCCATGTCTGGTCTTACTGGTCAGCAGTATGCTGTATCTGCGCCCTATCCGATGGATGTGCTGGACCCTCAATTTTTGCAATTCCTGGATTATATTGATCGGAACTGGTCGTGGCGCACTATTATAGGTGTGTCTAACTTTATCGGTGATCCGGTCAATCCCAAGAACCGCTTCCGGGGTCGCCTGACGCGGGAATCCGCGCGTGAGTTGCTCAATACCTGCATCCAGCAGAGCGTGCTGCTGGTGCAAACCGATCCAGGCGGGGCAGAAGACTTGCGCCTGAACCGGCAGCATCCAGGCGTCGATGAGGTCTTGAAACAATTTGTACGGTAAGCACCGAACCAGGGCGGGGGCAGAGCCGGGTCGAAAGTGGCCTCGTCCGGCTGCCAGGGCGACCGCAAGGGTCGCCCGTACCCTACACGAACCAGATACGCGGTCGTACCCGCCCTGAGAGCGGCGTGGCACACAGCCATCGATCTTATACGAGAGTTCGTTACCGTGACGCCTAAGGGCGGGGCTTGCCCCCGCCCTGGTCTATTTCAAGAGGAATATTATGTACGAGGCTCAATATGCGCTTTTGCAACGTCTGGTTGCCAGCCCCAGTCCTTCGGGTTTTGAGCAGAAGGCCCAACAGGTCGTGCGCGAAGAAGTGCAGGCATACGCTGACGAGATACGCACGGATGTACACGGCAACGTGATCGCTTCGCTCAACCCGAATGGGTACCCGCGTGTGATGCTGACCGCGCATATTGACGAACTCGGCTTTTTGATCCGCTATATCGACGAGCAGGGGTACCTCTATTTCGCGCCCATCGGTGGATATGACGGCGCCACCTTGCCGGGAGCGCGTGTCATCATACATACTCCTGGCGGGCCAGTGTCCGGCGTCATCGGCTGCCGGGCGATACACCTGCTGGATAACGACGAGCGGCGAAAATTACCCTACGTGCAGGACATGTGGATTGATATAGGCGCGGTGAGCCAGCAGGAGACGCAGGAACTGGTGCCTCTCGGCTCCCCCGCCACAAGGGCTGCGCAGCTTGAACGATTGCGCGGCGATCTCGTCGTCTCGCGCGCGTTGGACAACAAATCGGGCATCTGCGCGATCATCGATGCTCTGCGGCGCTTGCACGAGCGGCGCGAGCAGCTTCATGTCTCCGTCTTCCTGGTGTCATCAGTTCAAGAGGAGATAGGGGCGCGTGGCTCGCAAACCAGCGCCTATACCATCGACCCGCAGGTCGCCCTGACCGTCGATGTCACCTTTGCCTCCGATCACCCGGAAACGTCCAAAATCCAACTGGGCGATGTCAAACTGGGCAGCGGCCCCGGCATCACCATCGGCGGCTTCGTCAATCCACGCATTTATGAAGGGATGATGGCGATTGCCGAAAAAGCGCAGATACCCTACCAGTACGATGTCCAGGCAGCCCGCACTGGCACCGACAACGACCACATTCAGGTTACACGCGGCGGCATCGCCACCGGCCTGCTCAACATCCCCTGCCGCTACATGCACAGCAGCTCCGAAGTCGTCTCGCTTAAAGATATCGATGCCACGGCAGAGTTGATCGCGCAGTTCGTGCTTTCCCTGAATGAGGAGACGAACCTGATTCCGTAATCTATCAGTAGCGACACCCCTTGCGGGTGTCCCGTCCTATTCAATCTATCAGTAGCGACACCCCTTGCGGGTGTCCCGTCCTATTCAATCTATCAGTAGCGACACCCCTTGCGGGTGTCCCGTCC
>DAHVFL010000096.1:4552-11835 GCA_027316975.1 Chloroflexota bacterium
ATCAGTAGCGACACCCCTTGCGGGTGTCCCGTCCTATTCAATCTATCAGTAGCGACACCCCTTGCGGGTGTCCCGTCCTATTCAATCTATCAGTAGCGACACCCCTTGCGGGTGTCCCGTCCTATTCACCCTGCGCGGATAATGGATACGAAGACGGGACACCCGCAAGGGGTGTCGCTACTGCACCGTTCCTGGAGCTAGCGGATTGCTCTGTGCGGCAGCAGCGCGTAGACGCCGCGACGCCGCGCACACCGTTGACGATCTGAGTGATGCGTAGGTCCATTATCAGGGCAAACCCCGCCCGTACCCTATACCAGGCCCGGACAAGCCGTATAGTCGATGCGTTACCAATTACACTCTTATGCCGTGTGTTATTTAGAAGTATAGCATCATGTCTCATATAAAGGGGGTAGAGAATAATGATTAAGAACGATCCACAACGCATGGCAATACGTAAATCCGCTCGAGCATTCGTTAAGCTTAGCATATTCATGATTGCCCTGTCTATTGTCTTCTTTTTCCTGCCATCATCATCAGGGCAGCGTTTTACTTTCCCGTTGTTCTATCTTTTTTTTATATTGCTTTTAACAGCACTCTTTGCTCTGTTATCAGTTCTCTCTACAAAAGTCGATAAACGCCGCGGGCTTGCGTTGCAAGGCGATCAAAGTATGCTGGCAGTGGAGCAGCCGGTTCCCAATGCTTACGCTCTGCCATTACCCCTTACTGTTGAATTACGACCCGGCAGAACGTACTTTTCTTTCTTCATGGGACTGGTTATCATCAGCGGCTTTATTGGTGGCTTTATTGCTTACTTCTCCTCTACAAAAAACAATACAGGCCACCATACCTCTTTAATTGTCTTGATTATCATAGTGGCAGTTATCCTGGCAGTACTCATTCTGTTGGTTGCCTTTTTCAATTTCATACTCAGGCGACAAATACGCTACCAGGTCCAGGTTGATGAGCAGGGCATTCAAGTCACATACAATCGAATCACCACGCGCGTCACCTGGAATGAAGCGCGTCTTTTTACAGTGAATGCCGTAAAAAAAGCCAGAGGACCGAAAACGTATGAACTTGCCAGCCCAGACACGATTGTACGCTGGATGTGGATTCCAGGCGATATTACGCCGCTCTTCATGCTCAAACCCACTATCCCACAGCAAGATTATGATCGACAAATGCAGAGCCTGTTAGAGGTGGTGGCAGGCAGAACGCATCTACCCCTGTACGACATCAGCCAGCCCAGAGCAGCGTGGTATATGTAATGAGGCAAGAAAATCCTTTTTACAACACGTTCAATCAATTTATTATCCTGGGCTACCTCGTGCTGGGTATCCTGGAGATTATCATAGGTGTTGTTTCTTCACGCCCGTCCTCTATCATCCTGGGGATATTGTTCATACTGATGAGCATACTGTGGACTGCTTCACTGGTGATGAGGTATAGGAAGGGGAGACGGTAGGGTGCCGGTAATTACGTTCTGCCAATCGCCTGATGAATAGTAACGACCAAGATCGGTATTGGCCTGTCATTCTGAGCGAAGCGAAGAATCTCACTCGTCGCGCAGAGATTCTTCGCTTCGCTCAGAATGACATTCCCGATGTTGGTCGTTCATGTTGATTAGGGGAGGGGACGCTTGCGACGCCCGCTCGTCACCGACGCATACGAATCTTGCGAATGGCAACGACGGGCGACGCAAGCGTCCCCTCCCCTCATCCACCCAACCCCCGCCCCTACAGCGTGGAGAGTCGATTTACCCTCCCAATTCCAATCGGCGCTCCTGTAATTTCCCCAACCGTTCCTCCTGCGCGGCCAGTTTGGCGCGTTCCTGCTCGACCACTTCGGGTCTGGCTCTGGTGACGAAGGCTGCGTTTGCCAGCTTGCCTGACATGCGAGCGATTTCCTGTTGGGCCTGGGCGATCTCTTTGTCGAGTCGCTGGAGTTCCTTGCCGGGATCGAGCAGACCGGCCAGGGGCAGGTAGATTTCGATGGAACCGGCCAGCAGGCTCATGGCTTGCTGCGGTTTCTGCGCGAGTTGCGCGTGCAACTGCGGGCGTTCGGTGCGCGCCAGGAATTCGATGAGCGGGGCCTGCGCTGCGAGCATGGATTGATAGTCGCCGGTCGCCATGATGACGGGTACGCGATGAGCGGGTTCCACATTCATCTGGTTGCGCGCGTCACGGATGCGCGTTATGGTTTCCTGCAACAGGCCGAAGTGCTGTTCGGCTTCGTCGTCGATGGTTGCGCTGTTGCTTTGCGGCCAGGGCGCGACGATCAGGGCAGAGGCGGGCCAGCGCGAGGCGTCGGGTTCGCAGGCGCGGTACAGGTATTGCCACACTTCTTCGGTGACGAAGGGCATGAACGGATGCAGCAGGCGCATACTTGAATCGAGCACGGCGCGCAGGATATGCGCCGTCGAGCGTTTGCTTTGCTCGTCGCCTAGCATTTGCACTTTGGCGATTTCGAGGTACCAGTCGCAGTAATCCGACCAGAAGAACTCGTTGATCTGGCGGCCAGCTTCGCCAGGCTGGAACTCCTCGATCAGGCGCGTCACGTCGCTCGTGAGTTTCGCCAGGCGGCTGAGTATCCAGCGATCGGCAAGGGTAGTTGGCTGTAGCGCGTCGATGGCGGGGATGCCGCCGCCAATGCCGGCGGTGGTCATCAGCACGAAGCGCGAGGCGTTCCAGATTTTGTTGGCGAAATTGCGATTGCCCACGATACGCTCAGGCACGAGTTTGGAGTCGTTGCCGGGCGTGCTGCTGGTAGCCAGCGTGAAGCGCAGGGCGTCGGTGCCGTACTGATCCATGACGGTGAGCGGGTCGATCACGTTGTTCTTCGACTTGCTCATCTTCTCGCCCTTCGCGTCGCGCACAAGGCCGTGCAGGTAGACGGTATGAAACGGCTGGGTTCCCAGGAAGTGCATTCCGGCCATAGCCATACGCACCACCCAGAAGAAGATGATGTCGTAGCCCGTCTCCATCACCGAGGTGGGATAGTAGCGGCGCAGGTCAGCCGTGTCTTCGGGCCAGCCCAGCGTGCTGAACGGCCACAGCCACGAACTAAACCAGGTATCAAGCACGTCCTCGTCCTGGCGAATGGCCGCGCTATCGCAGTGCGGGCAGGTGGTGATATCGACGCGGCTGGCGGTCATCTGGCCGCAGGCGTCGCAGTACCAGACAGGGATGCGATGTCCCCACCACAGCTGGCGCGAGATGCACCAGTCGTGGATGTTCTCCAGCCAGTCGGTGTAGACCTTGCTGAAGCGTTCCGGCACGATCTTCATGCGGCCATAGCTGACCGCGCCCATAGCTGGTGTCGCCAGTGGGGCCATTTTGACGAACCACTGTTTGGAGATGAGCGGCTCGATGATGGTATTTGAGCGGTCGCAATAGCCAAGCGGCACGGTGTATTCCTCGATCTTCACGATCAGGCCGAGCTGCTGCAACTCCTCTACGAGATTTTTGCGCGCCTCGAAGCGATCCTGCCCGGCGTAGGGGCCGGCTTCTCCGGTCATCTTTGCGTCGAAGCCGATCACCTGCACGCGCGGCAAGTTGTGGCGCATGCCGATCTCGAAGTCGGTCGGGTCGTGCGCGGGCGTCACCTTTACCGCGCCGGTGCCAAAGCTGGCATCCACCGCTTCATCGGCGATGATGGGAATCTCGCGTCCGATGACCGGCAGGATAGCTACGCGCCCAATCACGTCCTGGTAGCGCGCGTCGCGTGGGTTGACGGCCACGCCGGTATCGCCCAGGATGGTTTCCGGGCGCGTGGTTGCCACGCTGATATACTGTGTCTCCTGCTCGCCCTCCAATGGTTTGAGCGGGTAACGCACGTAGGTCAGCGTTCCCGGCGTATCGACGTGGTTCACCTCAAGATCGGAGATGGCGCTCATGCAGAAGGGACACCAGTTGATGATGCGCGCGCCGCGATAGATCAGCCCTTCTTCATACAGGCGCACGAACACTTCACGCACGGCCTTTGAGAGTCCCTCGTCCAGCGTGAAACGCTCGCGCGACCAGTCGCAGGACGCACCGAGGCGGCGGTGCTGGTCCTGGATGCGGTTCTTATACTGGCGCACCCACTGCCAGACGCGCTCGATAAAGGCTTCGCGTCCTATGGCGTGGCGGTCGGTTCCCTCTTTAATCAGCAGGCGCTCCACCACGTTCTGCGTGGCGATGCCGGCATGGTCTTCGCCGGGCACCCACAGGGTGTCGTCGCCTTTCATGCGATGATAGCGAATAAGAATGTCCTCAATGGTGGCGGTAATGGCGTGGCCGATGTGCAGCGCGCCGGTCACGTTGGGCGGTGGCATACTGATGACAAAGGTGGGCTTGCTCCTGTCTCCGCTGGGCTTGAAGTAGCCGCCTTCTTCCCAGAAGCGATACCATTTGTCTTCGACGGCCTGGGCTTCATAGGTTTTTGGCAATGATGCGATAAGCTCTTTTTCGTATTCGATCATGACCCCGTTCCTCCTGCAAAAAACTGATGTATGGAATATAAAAAGCCCTTCCCCGTCAAGGACGAGAAAGGGCATATGCTACTCGTGGTACCACCTTGTTTCAATCAACATCGCAAGGATATTGATCCTCAAGCCGCGCGTTACGGGGCGCACCCATGCCGGTCAGGGCAGACTCCCAGGCGACGTTCAGCGCATCGGTTCCGAGGAAGACTTGCAGCTAGGTCGATCTTCCAGCTCTCACGGAGTGTTGCGCCTACTCCTCCTGCTCAACGTCAGGTATGCAGTTATGTTGTGTATACTGTACCCAGTTTTGGGCGGGTTGTCAAGCGGTTTACCACAACCCAAACGCATACGGCAACAAATCGCTCACGCTAAAATCTCCCTCCACACCATCGATCTAAATAACCTCCTCTTGCATTTTCCCTCATTCTCAGGTACAATCTAATCAGAGCCTGCTTGCTCATGTTTCGTCCAGGCATTGCCACCTCATACACAAGAATTCCACCACCTCTTATATGCTGCAATCCTCCTTCGTGTAGGGGACGGGCGACCCTTGCGGTCGCCCTGGCTCCCGCTTACACAACAACTGACACTTCTGACACATTTGCAACAACGACACAAATTGACGAGTAGCTACTTGCTTCTCTGGAACAAATGCGCTATCATACAAGAGTCTTCGTGTCTCTTGCTAGCTAGCAGGATGGAGGGAACCAGGATGCCGGATCATGGACAGCAGAAAGAGCGCAAAAAACGGGTAGGACCCAGCGTTGACAGAGGAAAAGCTTCTCGCGTGAGCAGAGCCGCTGGTAGCATCGGCTCGGAAGCCATGCGTGTCGAACAGCGCTCCGGCTCCAACTCTGCCGCCACCAGACAACGCGCTAACAAGAACCAGTCCAGTCGCGCGAAATCAGGCGGCAAACAACAATCGCCAGCCAGAAAAGGCCCATCTGCCAATCGTCCTGCGCCCGTCGCGCCTGCCGCTCAACCTGCCGATTCACGCGCCATCGCCCGGCTGCACGGCAAATGGCAATCGCTCGAACCGCACCACAAGCAGCGTCTCTTCAGCTTCCTGCTGCTGGGACTCGCCATACTCCTCCTGGGCGGATTAACCTTCTGGAGTAAAATTCCGCCACTGGGCAAAACTGGCGTTTTTGTTACACTCTTCTTCGGCTGGGGTGCCTATCCCCTGGCCCTCGGACTGATCGTATTTGCCTTCGCGCACCTCGTTGAAGGGCTGCGCCGCGCGCGCTTCGTGCGCTGGTCGCTGGTCATCGGCCTGCTCATCATACTCCTGCTGCTCATGGCCGAGAGCCGCCTGTTCACCCAGAAAATCGGCGCCGCCGGCCTCATCGGCGATGTACTGGCGCGTCCGCTGCTCGGCTGGCCCGCCCCAACACCGCATATCCTGGTCATCGGGCTGGTCATCCTCTCAGCCATTTACGCCTTTCGCATTCGTCACGGGCATGTCTCATCCGTAGCAGGTTTTATCAAAAAAACACTCGCGGACCCCCGTAAATCATCGACGCCCGGCCAGGCTCCCTCTCCCTTTCCTGGTCAGCGCCCGCAGTACAGCCAGTTCGCCAAAAATAACGCGCAGCAGGCTCCGGTCCGTCCTGGCGCACCGCTAGACGACGAAGATGATGATAACGACGTAGCCATAGACTTTGACGCGGATTTCGACGGAGACGATGACCCGCTCAACGACATCAACCTCACCAAAAAGCAGGTTGGCAACGTCCCGCGTGGCAATCGCGCTACCCCGCCGCTGGATCGCGACGAACACCAGGCCGCCGTCAAAGGTGCGCGCCAACAACCCCTGCCATTCGACGAAGCGCATCAACCCGCCAACGCCAACGGCGCGCTCAACCACGAGATGGAGCCGCTCGCCCCCAATCCGCTCTTATCGAAACTGAAGATCGTGACCCGCGCCGCGAAAAGCCCCGCGGTCGAATCCCCCTGGAAGCTGACGGACATCACGCTGCTGAATAATCCCGAAGAAGTGAAAATGCACGCCCTTGGCGACGACACCGCGTCGCTGGCAAAGATCATCCATGAGACCTTGCGCAGCTTCCGCGTCGATGCCGATGTCAAACCGGAAGATATCAGCATTGGCCCTACCGTCATCCGCTTTGGCATTCGTCCCACCGGCAAACCCACCTTGAAACAGGACGACAAAGGCAGGCTCGTACCGCTTCGGGATGGCTCTGGCAACATCGTCTATGAACAACGCACCCGCGTCAGCCGCATCATGGCCCTGCAAAATGATCTCGCCCTCGTGCTCGAAGCCAGGTCGATCCGCATGGAAGCCCCCGTGCCGGGCCGTCCCTACGTCGGCGTAGAAATCCCCAACAAGAATAGCCGCCTTGTCACCTTGCGCGAGCTACTGGACAGCAAAGAATACGCCGCCGCCAGAGCTAAATCAAAGCTCGCCATGGCCCTGGGCAAAGACGTAGCCGGCGCGGTGCGCGTGAGCGACCTTGCGCGTATGCCCCACATGTTAATAGCCGGCGCTACAGGCTCTGGCAAGTCCGTGTGCCTCAACGCCATCATCGGCAGCTTCCTCACCCAGGCCACACCCGATGACGTGCGCATGTTGATGGTTGACCCCAAAATGGTCGAACTCAACATGTACAACGGCATCCCCCACCTGCTCTCGCCCGTCGTCACCGAGGTCGATAAAGTGGTGGGCCTGCTCAAAATCGCCATTGCCGAAATGGAGAAACGCTACCGCCTCTTCTCCCAGTTGAACGTGCGCAACCTCGACGTCTATCGCAAACTGCGCCTCGAACGCATCGCGCATGGCGACATGACCCTCAAGAAC
>DAHVFL010000097.1 GCA_027316975.1 Chloroflexota bacterium
TGGTAGTTCTGGCAGGGCTGGCAATACGCCAGTTACGCGCCGCGCCAAAAGGCCCGGAATTGGAGGCCCTCGAGCTAGAATACGAAAAAGAAAAGAAGGACGTTGGCCCTATCCGCGCCACGCTTTCCAGCTACATTGACCTGATGAAGCCGCACGTCACTGTATTATTACTGGGAACGACGGTAGCGGCGATGGCTATCGCTAAACAAGGTTTGCCCCCGTTGGGCCTGATCTTTGCCACGCTGCTAGGCGGCTCGATGGCGGCAGGAAGCGCGAACTGCATCAACTGCTATATCGATCGCGACATTGACCTGATCATGGGCCGCACGCAGCGCCGCTCGCTGCCATCGGGCAGGGTGCAACCAACCCAGGCATTTATTTTCGGCCTGGTTCTGGGCGTTGGCTCCTTTGCGATACTGGCGGTTTTCGTCAATATGCTCAGCGCACTGCTGGCAACTTCGGCCATTCTCTTCTACATCTTCGTCTACACGATGTGGCTCAAGCGTTCATCGGCGCAAAATATCGTCATCGGCGGCGCGGCTGGCGCGGTGCCTGTGCTGGTCGGTTGGGCAGCCGCCACCAATACCCTCACCCTGCCAGCTATCTGGCTCTTTGCCATCATTTTTTACTGGACGCCCCCGCATTTCTGGGCGCTCTCCCTGCTCATCCAGAAAGACTACGAGAAGGCCAGCATTCCCATGTTACCAGTAGTCATGGGCGAACGCGAGACACGCAAGCAAATTTTGCTCTATTCGCTGCTGCTGCTGGCCGTCACAATGGTACTCTTTGCCATGCGGGCAATGGGACTTTTTTACCTGGTGTGCGCCCTTGTGCTCGGTGGTATACTGGTGTACATGGCCGTGCGGCTCATACGCGATTCATCAAAGAAATGGGCGCGCACACTTTTCTGGTACTCGAACTGCTATCTCGCCATAATTTTTGCGGTTATGGTGATAGATAGGGTCGTCCGTTGAGTACCGGCAATCGGGCCAGACAATGTTGTCTTTGATACCTGACGCTTAACAAAAAAGGGTGTCAGGCTCCGAAAGGACGAAAGATGAGCATGAGTTGGCGGTTAGCTTCTCGACTATCGGTGGTCACTCTGGCATTACTGGTCGTGCTGGTCGTGGCGATCTATAGCCTGTATAACAACGCCAGCGCGCCAGCCGCCACCACTCCGGGAATACAAGAATCGGGTTTACAGGGAACCGACCTCGACAGCACGCTCGCGCCCGATTTTCGCCTCAAAGATCAGTTTGGCAAGCAGATTTCACTCTCCCAGTTCAAGGGCCGTCCAACAGTCGTGACCTTTCTCTATACCAATTGCCCCGATGTGTGTCCCCTGGTTGCCGATAAATTGCGCATGGTTGTACAGGCTCTTGGCAAAGATGCCCCGCGCGTCGCTATTCTGGCCGTGAGCATGGACCCCAAAGGCGATACCGTCTCCGCCGCGCTCAACTTCTCCAAAGTGCATAAGCTGGTCAACTCATGGCATTTCCTGGTTGGCACGCTCAATCAACTGTCGCCCGTGTGGTCGAACTACACCGTCGATGCGCAGGCCTCCACCAGCTCAGGCGTCGTTACACTTAGCACATTCGTGTATGTCATCGATAAACAAGGCCGCGAACGTGTTCTGCTTGACAATGGCTTTACCACTCCCCAGCTTACCAATGACCTGAAAATTCTGCTCGCGGAGTAGCGACACTACTCCGCCTCTTCATCCTCGTTTTCCACGTCAAGCAGCAACGTCACGGCCTCTTCGATGGTTTGTGTGACGCTCATTCTGACAATCAGATCGCGCAGCATCAGCGTATCATCCAGTTCCCGCGTCTGTTTTTTTGCCAGCCGCTGGGCCTGCGGATAGCGTACTTTGACAATCTTGAGCAGGGTTTGACGGAACTCCTGCGCCATCTCTTTGTGCGCCTGTTGCAATCCTTGCAGAAATGCCTGTTGAAAGCGCCGGGGAAGTTCAGCAAGCTGTTCTCCTTCTCCCTGTATGAAATTGGGAAATTCCCGCGTTTCACGCATCACGTCTCGCAGCATGGGTCTTCTCTTTCTAAGCTGTGCATCAAGGTTAATACATAGGACAGGTATAGAACTTACGTTCTTATTATATCATTCTTTGGATGTATTGCGATAGTGGTAATGAGAAAAAGGATAACAAAAAATCCTGACGTGATCTGTCAGGATTTTTTATTTATACTCTACTTATCCCGTCTTTTATACAGTAGCACATATAAGTCTTCAGGACACTTAAAAAAGTCGCACATCACGAGTAAAGAGAGGGCATGAAAGAGAACACCACAACGGCTGCAACCGGTAAAAAGCAGCAAGAAAAAGAGAAGAAGGAAGAACAATTCAAGATCCGGCATGTTTTCGCAGCCTTTGCCAGCCTGCCTCGCGTGCTGGGGCTGGTCTGGGCCACCGACAAACGCCTGACGTTCTGTATGGCGTCCATCAGCGTCTTGCGCGGCTTCACGCCTGCCGTCAGCGTGTATATTACGAAACAGCTCATCGACAGCGTGGTACGTGCTATCTCCGACCCTACCCATGACACCACGCTGGTCTGGGTCTTTGTCGTGGCCCAACTGGCGGTCGGCCTGTTGAACAGCCTGATGACCACCCTCAGTAATATCGTGCAGCAATTGTTGCAGGAAAAAGTCTCCAACCGCGTGCAGCTCATCATACTCGAAAAGGCCAATACGCTTGACCTGGCCTTTTTCGAGGACGCGGAATTTTATGACAGGCTGCGCCGCGCTTCCGACGAGGCCAACTATAAGCCGGTGCAGATGATCTCGCAGACATTTGATCTGGTGCGCAGCATGATTACGCTTCTCTCTATGATTTTGTTGCTGGTGCAACTGGCATGGTGGCTGGCAGTGATTGTACTGGTTCTGCCGCTCCCCTCGTTCATCGCCAATTCGCGCTACGGCTGGATTGGCTATTATCGCATGCGGCGCGAGTCTCCTGAGCGGCGTAAGATGATGTATTACAACCATGTCATGACCCATGACCAGTATAACAAGGAGATTAAGCTGTTCAACCTGGGCCATTACTTTATCAAACGGTTCACACGCCTGGCGGAACAGTTCTTTGAAGAGAGCAAAAATATCCTCGTGCGCCGCTACCTGACTAATTTTGTATGGACAAGTCTCTCGCTGGTAGCCAATGCCGGCATTTACATGTACGTGGCCCTGCAAACGGTGGCGCAACGCATAACGCTCGGCCAACTGACCCTTTACACGCAAACGGCTGTGCAAGTTGGAACCAGTTTTCAGAGTGTACTCGACGGTATCTCCAATACCTACGAAAATAATCTGTTCGTCAATACGCTCTTCGAGTTCCTGGAATATACGCCAGTGATTACATCACCACCTGAACCACAACCCATCATCAATGAAGATACAAGCCTGGGGCTGCAAATGGAGTTCCGCAATGTCAGCTTCACCTATCCTGGTAAAGACCCGGAGACACAGGCCGCGTTGAAAAACGTCAGCTTTACCATCCGTGCAGGTGAAACCATCGCGCTGGTTGGTCGCAACGGCGCGGGCAAAACAACGCTGGTCAAGCTGCTGACGCGCCTGTATGACCCGGACGAGGGCGAAATCCTGGTGGGCGGGCGCAACATCAAAGAATACGATGTCAAGACTTTGCGCCAGGATATCGGCGTCATCTTCCAGGATTACGTCTCGTATTACCTGACGGCGCGCGAAAACGTCGGCATAGGCAACATCGATGATGTGGAGAACCTGTCTCTCATCGAGAGCGCCGCCGCGAAGAGTGGCGCGCGGCAGGTTATTGAAGAACTGGCGGACGGCTATGAAACCCAGCTTGGCCGCTGGTGGAAGAATGGCACGCAGTTGAGCGGCGGTCAGTGGCAGAAAATCGCGCTGGCGCGCGCGTTCATGCGCAAGGCGCGTATCCTGATCCTGGACGAGCCAACCAGTTCGCTGGATGCCAGGGCGGAGTACGAAGTTTTTGCGAAATTTCGCGAACTCACTGAAGGCAAAACCGCCATCTTCATCAGCCACCGTTTCAGCACGGTGCGCCTGGCCGACCGCATCTTCGTCTTTGAAAATGGCATAGTCACCGAAAGTGGCTCGCATATGGAATTGATGATGCAGGATGGTCACTACGCCGAGCTGTTCAATCTCCAGGCCGAGGCCTATCGTTGAGCACCGGAAACTCCGCGATGCGCAGGCGCGCGCTGCCATATGGCACCAGTATGCTCTCCTCTAACGGCTCATCGCTCGTGACCGGGCTGATATGAGCAACCCGTAGTTCCAGGGCGAGGCAGGGTAGATCTCCCAGTCGGCGTAAGGGTCGCTGCCGCGCAGTTTTTGCCGGCGTTCCTCATAGGCCAGACCGTCAGATTCCCTGTTTCCAGACCGTTGTAACCCTGTAACGTATATCTAAGCGGCGTGTTATCTTTTCCTGTGCCTGTATTTTCAAAAAGGGGGAATTAACATGACAGTCTCAAAACCACGGTTCCCGCTTCTGACCCTGGCAGTAGCTTCGCTGCTGCTCTCCAGCCTCGTATTTTCGATCTTCGTATTCGATTCACATAGGGCGCACGCCTCCGGTGGCGGTGGTTTCAATGCGCCAGGTAACATCCTCATCTCGGACCAGTTCAACAACCGCGCCATCGAGGTGAATCGCAACAAGCAGATCGTTTGGAGCTTTGGCTCGGGCAATCCGGCCCTCTGCAATCCTGGCCCCCACGCTATCATCGGCCTCAACGATGCCGAGCGCATCAGTGATGGTCTGACGCTGCTGGCCGGGACGGGCATCCCCGCAGGAGCCTCATCGTTCCTACCCAATGGTTGTGTTGACAATCGCGTTATTGTAGTGAACCGGAAGGGCGATATTGTCTGGCAATACGGACAGGCAGGCGTGACCGGCTCAGGGCACAACGAGTTAAATGTGCCGGTCTTCGCCATCCAGCTGCCCAACCACAATATCATGATCGTTGACCAGGGGAATAACCGCGTCATCGAGGTTGACAGGAACAGCAAAAAAATCGTGTGGTCGTATGGCCCGACCTCTGGCCCCGGCGCGTTGAACAATCCCAATAGCGCTGAGTTGCTCCCAAACGGGCATGTCTTGATCGCGGATGAGAACAACAACCGTGTGATCGAGGTGAATCGCGATCATCAGATTGTGTGGCAGTATAGCCAGGGACTGAGCGCGGCGGCCTTTGCCAGCCGGCTTCCCAATGGCGATACTCTGATCACCGATTCTGCACACGCGCGCATTGTCGAGATCAATTCGAGCAAGCACGTCGTCTTCCAGTACTTTACCAATACGCAGGCAGGCAGCAATTCTGCTCCCCTGCCGACGAACGCGGTGCAATTGGCTGACGGCGATATCAGCATTGCTGACCAGTTTAATAACCGCACGCTCATCATCGACCGGAATAAGAGCAAGGAGTTCCAATACGGGATGCTCAACGTCATCGGCAATGGCCCGAACCAGCTCGATGGCCCATACACCGCCTTCGTCATTGGCGATTATACCGGACAGACTCCGCCACCAGAAGATTTTTAATGATAGCAGTGGACATACCCGCGCGCGCGAAGCAGCATCTTCTGCCTCGCGCGCGTTTTTTATTCATTTCTTCCTGAGAGCTGGCGCTTGCTCCTTCCAGGTAAGGATTGATGTAACACTCTCTATTGCTAATGGTCCAGGGAAAGAACGTTCCTTGCAGGCGTTCCTTCCCTATGTTACTATTAGCATGGAACAAGAAACGACACTCTTTTGTAGGAATAGCGATAAGGATAGAAAGCACATGACAATGACATCTCCTGGGAGAGTGCCAATGGTTATCCCCGCAGACCATATTCCTGGCCCTGGGCAGGGTCGCTGGACCTATACGGATTACGCTGCTCTTCCAGATGATGGGCAACGTTACGAAATCGTGGATGGAGTGTTGTTTATGTCGCCAGCCCCCAATGAATGGCACCAGACTGCTGCTGGTCGCCTGTTCCGCTATCTTGCAGCCGCTATCGAAGATGCTCGACTTGGGCGAGTCTATATCGCGCCATTTGATGTCGAACTGGACTACCGGACGGTGGTACAGCCTGATGTGCTAGTCGTCCTGAACACCCACCTTGAGCGAATTACGTTTTCGCGTATCGTTGGCGCGCCTGACCTTGTCGTTGAAATCTCTTCACCCGGCACTGTAGGGCATGATCGGACTGAGAAGCAGCGGGCCTATACCCGCGCTGGTGTGCCTGAATACTGGATTGCCGATCCCGCATCGCGTACCGTAGAGGTACTCTCATTGGAACACGGAGCGTATCGCTCGCTCGGTGTCTTCGAAGGCAAAGCCACGCTGCCTACGCGCATTGTGCCGGATTTTCTGGTGCATGTCGAGCAGTTTTTTGGATGAAATCCATTTGGAGCGAAGATTTCAGTAATTTATCTTCGCTCAATCCCCAAACCACTCACAACACCGCTCACATCATACACCCCCCCACGCTGCTCATACCCTCCCTTAAACGGATCATCGGCCAGTAGCATCGGCGTATCAAGGTCGATATAGCGGAAACCGCCCAGGCCGGCCACGAAGTGCGCGGCTGCGCTGGTTGCCAGGCGCGACTCCATCATCGCGCCAATCATCAGTTGAGTGTGCGTGGCGCGACACACGGCGGCGATGTCCAAAGCCTCGACGAAGCCGCATTTCATTAGTTTGATATTGACGACGTTGCAGGCACCCATGGAGATCAGATGGGCGACGTTAGCAGCGCTGTAGGCGCTTTCATCGGCAGCAATGGGGATGCCGGTGTGCTGGGTGACGTAGCGCAGGCCCTCGTAGTCTTCTTTATGCACCGGTTGCTCCATCATCAGAGGGCGGATATCGCGATCATCGAGCGCTTCCAGGCACAGCAGAGCTTCGCTTGCCGTGTAGCCCTGGTTGGCGTCGAGCGTCAGGCCGAGACCGGGCGCGCCCTCGCGAATAGCTTCGACACGCGCTACGTCTTCGCGGATATCGCCGCCGACTTTTACTTTGAGACAAGTGATGCCGCGCGCCGCCGCCGCTTTCGCCAGTTCGTAGCCGTGTTCGGGCGTGACCATTGGAATACTGTAATCAGTTTCGATCTCGCTGCTCGCGCCGCCAAAGAAGATGGAAAGGGGCATCGCATAGGAACGGGTCAGGGCATCGAGCAGCGCCATCTCCATTCCCGCGATGGCCGTGCTCTGGCTGAAATAGACGCTGCGCATACGTTTGGAGAGCACGCGCCAGTGTGCCGCGTCTTTTCCTTCTACCAGCGCCGCGCATCCACGCGCAGCCGCCAGCGCCGTCTCCTGGGTCTCGCCAGTGCTGGGCGAGAATGGCGCGCATTCACCATAGCCGGCGCTGCCATCAGCAAGCGTGAGAGTTACGAGCACGTTATTTGCCGCCGCAACGCTGCCCGTAGCAATAGTAAATGGCTCCAGCAAAGGGATATTCAAGGGTTCGACTGCGACCGAACGAATGCTGGTGCGTGACATAACGTTTTCTCCTCTTACAGACTGGTGCGGTTGCGCTGCCGGTCGGCGTGGCGCTCAATCGCCAGTTCGATCAGGCGGTCAATCAATTCCTTGTAAGGCAGGCCGCTGGCCTCCCAAAGTTTGGGGTACATGCTGATGGAGGTAAAGCCGGGCATCGTGTTGACCTCGTTGATGTAGACCTGATTTGTCCCGCGCTCCAGGAAGAAATCGACACGCGCCAGCCCGCTCAGGTCCAGCGATTGAAAGGCCAGCGCTGCCTGGCGGCGCACCTCTTCGGCGGTGACCTGTGGAATACCGGCGGGAATGATGACCTGCGATTTGTTATCAATGTACTTGGCGCGATAATCGTAAAATTCGTTGCTGGAGATAACTTCGCCGACCACCGAGACGAGCGGTTCGTCGTTACCCAGCGCCGCGCATTCCACTTCGCGACAATCAATACCCTTCTCGATAATGATCTTGCGGTCGTATTCCGCCGCTTCGTTGATGAAATGCAGCAATTCAGTGCGGTCATGCGCCTTATTGACCCCGACGCTCGAACCCAGGTTGACGGGTTTGACAAAGTTTGGGTAGCCCAGACGTTGTTCGATGGCATCCAGAATGGGTTCAGGCGCGCGTTCCCAGGCGCTGCGGCGATAGACAAGATAGTCACCGACGGGCAGGCCCACTCGCTGGAAAATCATCTTCATCTTCTCTTTGTCCATGCCCAGCGCCGAACCCAGCACGCCGCAGCCCACATACGGCACATTCGCCATCTCGAGCAGCCCTTGCAGCGCGCCATCTTCACCATAGGTGCCATGCAGCACCGGGAAAATGACATCCAACGCGCCCGCGTTGCCCAGGTCTTCGCCCTGCTCTACTGGAATCAGGCGGCGCAGGCGTGGGTCGCCCGTCAGTGTGACTGCCCGTGACGGCTCCGTTTCTTCATCATGAGAAGGCGCGTTCGAACCGCGTTCGGCTGCCAGCAGGCGCTGCGGTTTAGTACCAAGCAGCCACGATCCATCTTTCGTAATGGCTATAGGAATTGCTTCATATGTGTCGCTATCCAGGTTCGCCATCACCGATGTAGCCGATGCCAGCGAAACTTCGTGTTCGCCCGAACGTCCACCATATATAATGCCGACACGTATTTTTCTCTTGTGCGCCATCTGTTCCCCCTCTTGTCAGTAGCGACACCCCTTGCGGGTGTCCCGTCAGTCCGTTTACATATATATTTACGTATATCAGAGAAGTACGAGACGAGACACCCGCAAGGGGTGTCGCTACTGCTTTACTCTAGCATTGCTAACATCGTTTCCATATGCATGCCTCGCGAGCCTTTGAGCAATACCAGATCTTCGCTCTGGACTCGCTGCTTGAGTAATTCAGCGGCGGCCTGTTTGGCCGCTTCAAGTTGCTCCTGGTGCTCAAGACCGGCTTCAAAATAGAAAGTATGCGACTGCGGCATCCCGGCTTGAATAGCTCCTTCGATGAAATAACGCGCCTCTTCACCGATAGCGAGCAGGTAATCGATGGTGCCAGCCAGAAATGCGCCGCTTGCGTTGTGTTCTGCGCGTGAAAATTTCCCCAGTTCGAGAATATCGCCCAGCACGGCCCACCGTTTGCCGCCGGGCGCAATCGTAGTAGCGCGCATAGTTCGCGTAATGGCTACGATCGATTGGCGATTAGCGTTATAGGTATCATCGATAAGCGTGCTGCCATTGGGACCAGCTTTGATCTCGCAGCGTCCCTTCGCCGGAAGGAGCGTTTCCAGCCCGGCGCATACTTCGTCACACGGCATCTCTGCCGCGTAACCTGCGGCGGCAGCGGCCAGCGCGATCAATACACCATGCCGACCAGGTAAATGTAACGGCACGCGCCGCATCTGCCCGCCATAGTGCAAAGTAAAACTGTGGCCGCGCAATTCGTCGCCCTGTAAGTCACTGCCGCGCACCTCGGCCTCTTCGCTCAACCCGTAATAGAGGATGCGCGCCGGCGTCCTCGCGCTCATGGCCCGCACGTTGAGATCGTCATAGTTGAGGATAGCAATGCCATCTGCTGCCAGCGCCTCAACCAGCTCGCCTTTTGCCAGCGCGACCCGTTCCTGCGAACCAAAATATTCGAGATGCGCCGCGCCCACATTCGTAATCAAAGACCAGTCAGGACGGGCGATAGTATTGCACAGCCACGCCAGTTCGCCAACCCACTGCGCCCCCATCTCCAGTACGGCGTAACGGTGTTTTTCTTCCAGGCTCAGCACAGTCAGAGGATAGCCTATTTCGTTGTTATAGGACGCGAACGTCTTGAGTGTTGGCGCGCTGCGACCCAGCACAGTCGCGACAGCTTCTTTTGTGCTGGTCTTGCCATTGCTGCCGGTAATGCCGGTGAAGATGGTAGTGCGCTGCCGCGCCGCGCGCTCATGAGCAGTTTTGTGCAGCGCGTTTACTACGTCCGGCACCACAATTTGCAGAAAATCGGGCGCAACTTCAAAAGAAGGTTCTACACACAGAACCGCGCCCGCACCCGCGCGCGCCACATCGGGAATGAAGCGATGACCATCGACGCGCTCGCCCCTGATTGCGATAAAAAGATCACCCTTTCCTACCACGCGGCTATCGTGTTGCGCAAAAGGGAACACCTGCGCGGCATCGGGTGTAGCTGTGCTGTGTAGACTGACCATACCCTCATTGCCCTGAAGTATATCGTTGAGGGTGAACATGCCTCTCTATCCTCTCTCTCGAATCGCGTTGAGCAAATTATACCATACTGCCCGTTCCCTTCCCAGGGCGGGGGCTTCTCCCCGCTTTCACTGGTAGGTTTCTTGAAACGGGATGACAGCCTTGCACCTCTCTGGCTTCTTTCCTAAAACACCTACCAGTGAAAGGCTTCTCCTCGCCCTGGCTCTTCTTTACTAATAAATAATTAGGTACTTGACAAAGTAAAGTACATCGTGTATACTATCTACAGTTAGGTAAGGTACTAACTATTTGATAGAAAAATATCAGGAGGAATACACATATGGCATGGGAAATTGATCCCGCACATTCTGAGACCCAGTTCGCGGTGAAACACATGATGTTTACCAACGTGCGCGGCCATTTTAACGTTTTGAGCGGCCATCTTCACATCGATGAGCAGCACCCCGAAAATTCCTGGGTTGACGCCCAGGTCGATGCCAGCAGCATCGATACCCGCAGCGACTACCGCGACGGTCATCTTCGCTCGGCTGACTTTTTCGACGTAGAGAAATACCCGACCATCAACTTTAAGAGCAACAAGGTCGAGCCTGTTAAAGGCAACGAGTACAACGTGATCGGCGACCTGACTATGCACGGTGTCACCAAACCCGTCCAGTTCAAGGCCGAATATGCCGGCACAGGCAAAAACCCATTCGGCAAAGTGGTTGCCGGTTTGAGCGCCAAAACCAAAATCAACCGCAAGGATTTTGGTCTCAACTGGAACCAGGCCCTTGAGTCCGGCGGCGTGCTGGTCAGCGAGGATGTCACCATCGAGATCGACCTGCAAGCTGTAGAGCAGCCACAGGCGTAAGTTCTCACTCAACATCACATCGGGCAATTCAGATTTTGCCTTATAACACCAGGGCGGAGGCAGAGTCTCCGCCCTGGTGTTATTTCTTTTTCTGATAGAGATTGCCTGTCATCCTGAGCGAAGCGAAGGATGACAGGCAAGACGGCTCTGGAAGAGAACGCCTCTGCGACTTTGCCCCGTTCTGGTCGTCTATGGAACCGGTTCTGTTGTATCATGAAATACACATACAAGATTATTTTCATAGCACATCGCAATAGAAGGAGTCCCATTCATGAAAGCAGTGATTATCACGCGGCCAGGTGGCCCGGAGGTGCTGGAAATTCAGCAGGTAGAGACGCCTGAACCGTCAGGTGAACAGGTGCGCGTGCGCGTGCGCGCGTCGGGCATCAATCGCGCCGAGTTGTTGCAGCGCGCTGGCGCATATCCCGCCCCGGCAGGTTCGCCACAAAATATTCCGGGGCTGGAATTCGCGGGCGAAGTTGACGCGGTGGGGCCACTGGTAAGCAAGTGGAAACCGGGACAGCGCGTAATGGGACTTGTGGGCGGCGGCGCGCAGGCCGAATATCTGGTGACGCATGAAGGCTTGCTGGTGGAAATACCAGATAATCTCGATTTCATTTCGGCTGGCGGCATCCCTGAAGTGTTCATGACTGCCCACGACGCGCTCTTTACCCAGGCGGGTTTGCAGATAGGCGAGCGCGTCTTGATCCATGCCGCCGGCAGCGGCGTTGGAACAGCCGCCGTTCAACTGGCGCGCGCTGCCGGCGCCACAACGTATGGCACCTCGCGCACGCCCGCCAAGCTGGAA
>DAHVFL010000098.1 GCA_027316975.1 Chloroflexota bacterium
CCTAGACCCTGGCCCTGAGAGTTACTTCAGGACATGGGCATTGTACCATGCAGAAAAGGGAATGCAATGGAACAACAGTACTCACGCGAAACCACCTCTATTCTCCACGAACTCGATTTAGGACAACACACGCTCTTTATCATGAGCGATGGGAGCATCGATCTGCTTGCCAACGACGAGCAGACGCCCTACCTTGCAGACAACGGGATAAGCCTGGATTGCAATGAAACGTACTGGCTTTTCATCTCACTGCAAGAAGAGTTTAAGCGGAAAGGAGCGGATTAATGAGCAGGCTTTTTGTGGATGTTACTGGACAACGATTTGGTAGGCTCACTGTCCTGTCTTATGCAGGGCTGGGAACCACCAAGCCTGAGAGATTGTGGCTGTGCAAATGCGACTGTGGTGAGACAACTACTACGAAGTACTATTCTTTGGTTAGTGGTAGAGCTACTAGTTGCGGCTGCTACGGTAGAGAGCAATTTCGGCAAAAAAGTTTGCCGGGCGGATGGAACAAAATGCAAGAAGGAGAGGCAAATTTTAATAACTTATACCATCGCATGGTTCAGAACGCAAAATCACGCAACCATAGCTTTGAACTCACTAAAGATGAAGTCCGAGCTTTAACGGGGAGCAATTGCTATTATTGCGGTCTGCCTCCCTCCCAGGTTATGCGCGGACCAGGACTAAATGGAGCGTATTTCTTCAATGGAATAGACCGAATAGATAGCAATAGAGGCTATATCAGTGACAACGTTAGGCCATGCTGCAAAACCTGCAACTTTGCTAAGGGCACTCTCACAGAAGAAGAGTTCTTTCAATGGATAGACCGTTTGATTGCTTATCGAACCCGTTAAAGATGCCGCCAAGCGGCTAAACGTGAGCGATGCGATGCTTTCGATCTACGTCAGGGAGGGGAAGCTTCATCGATACGGGCCTAGTAACCGCCAGCACAAGTTTTACAAGATCAGCGAGCTTGACGCCTTGATTGAGGCCCGGCAGACTTTTGAGGAAGTCTATGAGCGCGGGCAATGGAAACATAATGAAACGTCCACTTTTCGTCGGGCCATGCCCGACGACCTGGACGCGATTATTGCTATGAGCCAACGGGCTTACCCTGAGGAGGGCCTTCCGTTAAGAAAAACATGGGAGGGATGGATGCGCAAAGAGCCTGAATCGTTCCAGGTGCTTGTCAATCAGCAGAATGTAATTGTTGGCTACTCGACTATCCTGGTGATGCCCCCAACGACACTTGATTTATTCATTCGAGATGCATTACCTGTTGATGATATCGAACCGGGTACTTTAGACGTATTTCGTTCTGGCGAGCCGTTACATCTCTATGCGATGTCGCTGGTCATTGACCCTCAGCATTCGAAGCGCAAAAAGCACGAATACGGCTCTCGCCTCATTCATGGTGTCTTCTCGTTTTTCCTCGACCTTGCCGAGCGCGGAATCGAAATAGAGACCATTACTGCACGGTCGCATACGCGCGATGGCATCCGGCTCATGCAAAGACTGGGTCTCCCACTTGTCAAATCTCCTGTTCCTAGACCTAATCGGTATCTCTTTATCGTAAAAGTCAGTGAATCAGGCTTGCCTCTCTTTGAGCGCTATAGCGAGCTACTCGTGCGTCGGAAACTACAACAGCATCAGAGGTAACCACTATTCTCTTTGGAAGCCGAAAGGTACCCCACTATCACGGGGTGTGATGATGGGGATGTTCATGCAAATGGTCGAGCCAGTGGTGATGCGCGTGCGTATGCACGGCACCGACGGGTGGCAGCTCCTCATCTGAATGGGGATGCGTACCCTCGAGGTGATGGGGATGCTCGTGGCCGCGCCATACGTTATCCGGCCGGTAGTTGGCAACGAGCAAACTTTCGCCATGATGCCAGCGAGCGCGGAAGATATCATAGTTCTTCTTGCTTTTGGTGGCGCGTTCTTCCTCACTCAAACTATACCATTCGCGGTGCGGGTGCTTGATGATGCGTTCAGACACCAGGGGCGTGGTCAATACGCGATAGCCAGAGGTCTTGAAGAAAAAACTGTAGTAGATATCCATAAGCCGGTAGAAACGGAAACGCTCATCGATGCGACCAACTTCGGGCAATACTGCTCTGCGAAATGCCATCAGGTAGCCCTCGATAGCGTCCACATCGGGACCGGCGGCTTCGCTAAATTCGCGCAGATCGTCTGTCACCAAACCATAGGGGCCAACGACGCCACTGGTGTGGTCGGCCAGCGTTTGCGCCAATGGCTCCCAGATATCGCCATTGATTTCGATGGAGGTATCCATCAACACAATATAGCGGCCCCGGCTGGCGCGCATGGTGGCATTGCGCCCGGCAGCAAAACCGGTATTATGATCGGCGAAGAGTACCTGCAACGCGATGCGTTGGCCGTCGTCCGTGACTATATCGCCGCTGCGTGCGAGGTGTTGAAGATAGGTCAGTGTGTCATCGGTCGAGCCGTTCTCGACAATCACCAGTTCAATCGAGTAGCTTCCGGCATGACGCACAATGCTCTGAATGGCCCGTTCCAGGTCGGCGCGGCTATTGTGCGCCAGCAGGTTGATCGAAAATTCATACACGTCGGCGGCTTGCGTATTATCCGGTGCGTCGGTAGAACTGGACAGGACGGTAAATTCGTCTTCCAGGCGGCGAGGAAGCACCAGCGAGCCTTGCGCAGTATCCCTCAGTGAGTACCCTTTGGAGGTCAGTTCTTCGCGCACGCTATCGGCCTGGGAATAGAGACCCTGTTGCCGCAGCGCAGAACGTGCCTGCGCCTGTTGCGCAACCTCTACGGGCAAGCGGGCGAGATAGGTCAGAGGTTCAGTCTTTTTGCGTGGCAGATCGCTCAACAAGTAGTCTTTGAGTCCGAAGCCGAGGATGCGATCACAGTCGAGCAGAAGGCGCACGCGGGTGGTGGCATCACAATCGCCGGCGCGCAGCATGGCCCATACAACCGACATGGCACGCGACATGTTCAAGTCGTTTTCAACCTCAGCCAGGAAACGTTCCTGCCAGTAGTTCGCTTCCAGTGGCTCGTCGCTCAAGATCAGAGCCTGATCGGATTGCGAGTACAGGAGGTATGCCCGGTTGCGCAGGCGTTCGAGCGAAGTCTGGGCCGCCTGCAATGCGCGAAAGGTGAAGTTCAGGCGGCTGCGGTAGAGCGCGGTCGTGTAAAAGTAGCGCAGGGAGAGGGCATCGAAGCCACGCGCCTCAATTTCGGAACAGGTGTAGGCGTTGCCTGTCGATTTCGCCATCTTCTGCCCATCGGCCAGCAGGTGTTGCGCGTGTACCCAGTAGTTGGCGAACGGCTTACCGGTGAAGGCTTCGCTCTGCGCGATCTCGTCTTCGTGGTGGGGAAAGATATTATCGACGCCGCCCGTGTGCAGGTCGAACTGCGAGCCGAGGTACTTCATCGACATGGCGCTGCACTCGATATGCCAGCCGGGGAAGCCGCGCCCCCAGGGGCTATCCCAGGCCATTTCGCGGCCCGGCTCTGCCACCTTCCACAGCGGGAAGTCTTCCGGGTTATGGCGATCTTCAACCAGGCCTTCGCGCACACCCGCCAGCATATTTTCAAGCTGGTTGCCGGAGAGCTTGCCGTAGCCGGGGAATCGTTGGATGTCAAAATAGACGTTGCCATTGGTCTCGTAAGCAAAACCTTTTTCTTGCAAACCCTGAATAATGGTAATCATTTCCGCTATATGTTCGGTAGCGCGGGGAAAGACCCTGGCGGGTTGAATATTCAGCTTCGCCTCGTCCTGGTGAAACGCAGCGGTATAGTATTGCGCGATTTGCAGCGAGGTCTTGCCCTCTTTTCGCGCCTGGGCCAGTATCTTATCCTCGCCGCGATCCACCATCTCCTGCCGCATATGACCGACATCGGTGATATTTTTCACTTGCAACACGTCGTAACCACGATACTCAAAGGCGCGCCGAATCCAGTCAGCCATGGTAAAGGTGCGCAGGTTGCCAATATGGATGTAGCGATACACGGTCGGGCCGCACGAATACATGCCTAACTTGCCCGTTTCTCGTGGGATAATCTCTTCAAGGCGGCGCGTCAGGGTGTTATAAATCTTCATAATGCTGTATGTATCCTCCTCGCCGCTTCACGGTTCTCTAGAAGTGAACAGGTGTCTGCGGGCTGCTCGCCTGCGGCAAGCAGCCCGCAGACACCTGTTCTCAGCCCGCCGCAGGCGGCAAGAAAACTTGCACATAGGTTAGTTGTTCAAATCACACATTCAACTGATATGGTACGAGCCTGTGTCATTCTTTGTCAAGGCAAAGCACTGAGCGCCTCGCCTTACTATGATACGTTACATCAACAATTTTGGATGAGATATACATACTCTCGACGCGCCAGAAGATTAGAACTGGTAATACTGCTCGAGGCAATAGAAAGCACTCTTGCCCTCAATGTGGTATAATAGGAATGTACGATTGAAACATCGAACTTTCATGTTATCAGAGGTGATAACCTCGACCCCGAAGGGATGCGGGCGATGAAGAGGTGAGGATACGTGAACCAACGTTGATTCTTCCCCATGCGAGTCTCCATTGAGTGTACCGGTTTGAGCGAGAACATCCCGCTTAGAAAAAGTTAAAGGAGATGAACATGCATAGAATTGTCCATGTAGTAGCAAGCAATGGCAGGGCATACGATGTGCCATTAACGGCCCAACAGGCTGACTTTTACATGCGTATGGCAGAATACAAGGCTTTAGCTGATCCGTCGATCACTTTCGGCGATCTGCTGGTAGCAAAAAGAGAGAAGGAAGCGCAGCGCAAGCGAAGGCAAAGCCATTAACCCTCTACAGAGTGTCGGGTATCCATGATGGATACCCGATTTTATTTTACGCCGTCATTTCCCGCACAATTTGCTGCACGCGCGCGCCCCCGGCTCGTCCCTTCGTCTCCTTCGCTGCCAGGGGCATCACTTTGCGAAACTCTTTGCCGTTTTCGTCGATCAGTTTCGCGACGATCGCGCGCAGATCGTCCTCGCTCAATTGAGTGCCTTGCACGTAGCCCTGCAAGATCGCCATCTCGCGCTGTTCTTTTTCGACCAGTTCGGTGCGCCCGCCCTGCTGGTAGAAAGGTATGGCCTGACTGCGCTTCTTTATCTCCTGTTCGAGCACTTTGAGCGTATCGCCCTCGGTGAGTGGCCGCCCATATTCCGGATTTTTGCGGTCGGTGCGCGCCACTTCAAGATTGTGAATAGCTCCCAGAGCCATACGCAGCGTGTCCAACTTCAGTTGATCGCGCGCGCGCTGGGCATCCTGTATATCTTTTCTTAATAGTCGTTCCAGCGGAAATTCTTCTCGCGCCATAAAAACACCTCTTCCTTCATATATACGTTCTCTAATGGCCCCCAGTGTACCATGTCACGTGAAAAAAATCACCATACTGGTATCTACAACACCCGTCTCCCCAGCAACATCTTGCCGCGTTTGACGATTGTTTCTTTGCCTACTCGTCCAGCATCTGCAATCACTCCAACTACTTCGCGCAAAGCATCTTCTCCCGCCGGAATACGCAGGCGCAAAACAAATTCCTTGCCTGTTCCAAGGCCGAGCTTACGCTGCCAGAAAGAAGCATGGATCAGGTTTATTTGCTTGCCGACGTGTTCCATCAATGCTGATACATCACGCCGGAAGTCGCTGTAGCGGACAGGGCCTTTACTGAAGGCGAAGGTCACTTCCTGCGCGAGCGCGTCACTAACTAGATCGGAGGTCAGGCTCTCACCAAGCTGGTAGTTCAGATTGTAGGTACCAAAGGAGGTGCGTCCCACATATTCAATATGATCACCATGACTGCCTTTATAGATGCCCATGCGGTCGCGCACAACATGTTCCATCACGTCGTAATGCAGCGAGCCGCGAAAGAGCAGCCAGGCCTCGTGCAGCGGCCCCTGTCCGGGTGTAAATCCCAGCGAGGCCATGTATTCGCGCCCATCGACCACGCGCTTTGCCAGGTCGGCATCAAGCGGCATTGTCTCGAAAAAGACCTCCTCGCCCGAACCCTGCATACCCAGCAGCGACTCCGACCCGACGCGACCCGCGAAGTGGCGCAAATCGCGCTCTACCGCCTGCTGAACCGCCTCTATACTGGCCGTTTCCGCCAGCAATCCAAGACGCTGTAATTTGCGCGCGGTCTCTTCGGCCTCCTGCCGCGCCTGTTGTTGCAACCATTGCTGCAACTCCTGACCGACCGCCCGCACCTGTTCGCGTATATCCTGGTGCAGGGCCGTCACAGTACGTGTAAAATCCGAGTCAGTAATGGTCGGGCCAGCCTGGTGCAGCACAGTAAAAAGCAATTGAGGCACATCAGCATTGAGTGCGCGATACACGTCCATAGTATGCTCCTTTCGGGTTGGTGAATCTTCACTAGCGCTACGATACTATAAGTATAGCAGCCAGGGCGGGGACAGAGCCGCGCGCCCCTACCCTGTACCAACCGATTATTGGCCGGGAGCGCGGTGAACAAGGTTCCAGAACTCCTGGTCGCCTTGATAAGACTGGCCTGTCGAGGTGTTCTGGATAAGCTGGCAGCTTCCTTCGTACACCTCGGCCTGGAGAATTGGCAGGCTCCACTGCGAGAAATGAAAGTTGTAGAGGGTACCCTTCCCTGCCACTTTATCTGCTTCTGAAGGGCAATCTCGCGGCGTTTGCGCCGGTTGAAGCGTGTTGAACTTTATATAGAATTGCTCTATGAAGGTCATGTTCTTCAAAACCTGCGAGCTTGAAGAACCGCTCTTCTGTATACTGAGCGTGGTGGCATCAGGACGCGCCGGCGCGAAGGTGGCTCCGGCCAGGGTCTCATTCAGCAGGCGCTTGAACTGGTCGTTCAATGTGTAGAGACCGGTACGTGATTGCCGGTTGCCATTGAGCGATATGAGGTTGCGCTGCAAGTCGATGGCAGAAGGTATCTCCTGGTTAGCCGCATGGAAGACGATTTGATATGCGGGAGGACCTTGCAGGTATGCTGTGTTTGGGGAAGCAAGTGGCAGCGCCAGGATCGCGTCATAGAGGCGTTGAGCAGTCTCGATAGAGGTAACGCGCGTGGTGAGAGGCGTTTGGCCTGTTGGAGGCACGCGCATGACGGCCAGCCACTGCACGCTGGCAGCGGGCGATGCGTGGTAGATAGCCTGGTCGAGTTGCGCCCAGAAATCTGAGCTTGCCACCCGGTCACGTGGCTCTCCCTTGATCGAGACCGGCTTACACCCGTATCGCGCTGCAGTGACCGTCACCAGTGGCTTGCCGACTTGATTAAACGTCAGCGTATAGTACGGCCCACCATCAGCGGTACAGGGCTGGTTATCGGGCATCTGGGGCAGCCCGTAAATAGTCGCGTAAAGCTGCTGCGCCATGCTCGCGACAGGCAGGGTCAGGGTCTTCTTTCCGCTAACTACGTCATTGATCTGGATGCTCACACTATCAGGTTTGCCCGGTGGCACGTTTCCTGTGCCTGAATTTGTGCCACACCCACTGAGGAAGACTAGAAATCCCACAAGCGAGAGGCAAGATACGAGCGTCAAACTGTTTTTCATCTCTATGGCTGCTTTCTTCCAGGCCTCGCAATAAAGAACAAAATACCTCTGTCAGAGAGACGCGCTGAGGACAATGTTAGTTCCACCTGCTCCATGTTTGTGAATTATGACGAAAAAAACCAGCAGGATAAGATGGGAGTCTTGATCGCGCTGGCATCGGACGCCATATTATGTCGCTGGCATACACTATGTGGTCGTCGCCAGTTCAAGCGTTTCCGAAGATGAGCGCAGCTGTAAAGACCAGCGCGCCTCCACCGACCACCTGCACCATCGACAGCCACCACTTTGTGCCAAAGAAGCGGTAACGTATCACCGCGATCGCGAGCAGTTCCACGGCTACTACAACGTAGGCGATCAACAACGCGATACGTAAATTCTGCACGAGGAAAGGCAGGGTATGTAATGAGCCTCCTAAAAAGGTCATGCCGCCCGTAATTAAGCCGCGCAGCACCGGGCTACCACGCCCGGTCAGTTCACCGTTGTCGGAAAGCGCTTCCGAAAAGGCCATGCTAATTCCCGCTCCGGTAGCTGCCGCCATGCCTATCAGAAAGGCCGTAAACGGGCGATGTGTGGCAAAGGCCGTTGCGAAAATAGGGGCCAGTGTGGAGACCGAGCCGTCCATTAGCCCCGCCAATCCCGGCTGCACTACCCGCAGGAGAAAACGGCGCGACGCATCGTCACCGCTCGCCGCATCTTTGATCGATGCGACCGTCTCTGAAACCGGTGTGGCAGCCTCCTGCTGAGAACTCTCCTGAGGTGGTGTCGTTCTATGTTGTTGCTCTGAATCGAGCGGGTGCGTTCCTTTACTCCAATTTTTTGCCATTCCTTCATCTCCTCTGATTACTAGCGATCCTCCTCCATTATACCATATTCTAACTTTTATTTTCATTCGTATCAACTTGACAATTAGCCTGGATTTATTATAGTATTAGGTGAGCCTAACTTAGAGTTGGCTACTAGTATGAAGGTCACATTTTATGCAAGAGTGTCTTTCTGCTTCTGAACAAGAATATCTGAAGACCGTTCTACTTGTGCAGCAGAAAACAGGCCATGTCACCATACAGGCGCTGGCGGCGAGAATGGAGATCAAACCGGCTTCCGTTTCGGCCATGATCCGGCGCCTGGCTCAGGACGAGGACGCGCAGGGAGCGTATGTGATGCATACACCATATCAGGGGGTGACACTGACCCGGCGGGGGGAGAAGGTGGCGATGGAACTGCTGCGTCACCAGCGCCTGCTCGAATTGTTCCTGGCTACCACCCTGGATATGTCCTGGGAGCAGGTGCATGATGAGGCCGAGCATCTCGCGCCTTTCATCTCGGAAGACCTGGAAGAACGTATCGCGGCCAGGCTTGGTCATCCCGCGCGCGACCAGCATGGCGACCCGATTCCCAGCCGCGAGGGCATCGTTGACCTCACCGACGATATGCCGCTAAGCGCGCTCGAAGTGGGAATGCAGGCAAAGGTAGTGCGAGTTCCTGATGAAGACCCTGCCCTATTGCGCTACCTCGCTACGCTCGGCCTGATTCCGGGGGCCTGGATCACTGTCGAGGCGCGCACCCCCTATGGAGATATTCTGACAGTGCGCATGGGTGAAGCGACCCACCCGCTCGCCGGCGAGGTAGCGAGGGGAGTCTCGATCAGCGCCATGAGCAGGCGCAGCGCGCAGGCAAGCCTGGAAGAGCAGGAAAGAAAACACGAAAAGTTTCTAACGTAGAAATCTGGCAACCTCTTCTCATTCTAAAATCGCCCACCGCGTCATGCAGCGAGCGTATGATCAGCCAGGACTTCATCGATGGCGCGGCGAGCGATGCCTGCGAGGACGGGGTTGGTACTCTGGTAGTAGGGGAGGGCGATCAGCCCGACGGACAGCGCCCAGCCGCGACCTCGTGCCCATGTCGCGTCATCGACCACTAGCGCTGCGCGGAAAACGTCACGGGTTTGAGCGGAGAGGAGATTCCACGCAACTTGCAAGTCGCAAGCAGGATCACCCACGCCCATACACCCGAAGTCGATGACAGCGCTGAGCCGACCATGTTGGACCAGCAGGTTAAGAGGTGACAGGTCCCCATGAATCCAGACGGGCGGGCCGCTCCACGCTGGTGACTGGAGGGCTGTGTCCCACGCCGCGCTCACAGCGCCGGTATCAAGTATGCTGTCCAGGGAGGCGATTGCAGCGCGGGTCTCAACGTCTCGCGTTGCCAGAGGCAGGCCGCGGAAGGAGTTGTGCGACCTAGGGGACGGCCCATCCGTGGGATCGATCCGCTGCAAGACCGTTATGAAATGTGCCAGATCACGCGCCGCCTGGGCTGGATCGGCGATGCGCTCGTTAGTCGCGTTCTCGCCCTTCAGCCACCGGTAGACGGACCACTGCCAGGGATAGCCATCACCAGGTGTCCCCTTCGCGAGTGGGACAGGAATGGCAAGCGGGAGGCGCGGGGCAAGCCTCGGCAGCCACTGGCGCTCTTTGTCCGCTTGCCCGGTGGCACCTTCGATGCGGGGGAATCGCACGGCCATGTCGGAGCCTACCCGATAGATCGCGTTGTCGGTGCCAGCGGAGCGGACCGGCGCGATGGGAAGGTCTGCCCACTGTGGAAACTGCGCCGTGAGCAAGCGGCGCACCAGAGCGGCATCGATGTCCACCTCGTCGATATGCATTTTGCCAGAGGACATGAGCATTTTTCGCTTTCGGTAGGTTCGTGTGTTCTGATGAACAAGAGGCTTCCATGAAGCCCGGAGGCATGATACCACAATTATAGAAATGAGGCGGATGGTTTCTCCATCCGCCTCATTTCTATAACACTCACTACGAGAGAGAAGCTTCGTGCCGGTGGTTCGTCCGTTGCAGGCGCGAACCCAGTTCTACCAGCAAGGTGCCGAATTTATCCGCGGCATTTTCTACGAAGGTTGGCGACTTTTCAGTTTGAACCGGCTTGCGGCTCTGCTGCAAAGCGTGACGGATCTCAGCTTGACGGGTAGCGACCAGCTTTTCATAGAGGTACGGGTTGTTTGACATTGCGCTTGCTCCTTTTTGCTACTGGTTTGTTTCTTTCATCTATTTCAAGTATACTCTGATAAGAGGATATAATCAGTCCTGATTAAGATGAATTTTTGGCAAAAAGGGAAAATTGCTATGTATCATCCAACGACGCGCGTGCTGACGGTGCTTGAATTGCTGCAATCGCACCGGCAAATGAGCGGGCCGAAACTGGCTGAACGGTTGGAGGTAGATGTGCGCAGCGTGCGCCGCTATATTCTGATGTTACAGGAATTGGGCATACCTATCGAGGGGGAGCGCGGGCGGTATGGCAATTATCGCCTGCGGCGCGGCTTCAAAATGCCTCCTTTGATGTTTACGGAAGAGGAGGCGCTGGCCCTCACGCTGGGACTCCTGACGGCGAAACGAGTGGGGATAGCCATGACCACTCCTTCGGTCGAGGGGGCGCTGGCAAAGATCGAGCGGGTACTGCCCGAAGTTGTACGCGAGCAGGTGCAGGCGGTGCAGGAAACACTGGTGCTCAATATCTCATCGTCGCAACTTACACGATCAGCGCCCGGAAGCTCGGTGGTGCTCACCTTTAGCATGGCAACGCAGCAGGAAAAGCGCGTCTGGATGCGCTACCGCGCCAGCCAGGCAAATGAAACAGAGCGAGCCGTCGATCCTTACGGGCTGATCTTCCAGGCAGGACTCTGGTATACCATAGGCTACTGCCACCTGAGGCAAGATGTGCGGATATTCCGCCTGGATCGCGTGCTGCACGTCGAACCGCGCGAGGAAAGCTTTACGCGCCCGCCCGGCTTCGACGCCCTGGATTACCTGCGGCGCTCTATCGCGACTATGCCGGATACCTGGAAGGTGGAGGTGTTGCTGGAGATACCTATGGAAGAGGCCGAGCGGCAAATACCGCCAACCATGGCAATGCTTGAACAGTCTCCCAACGGTGTGATAATGAGCACCTATACGCAATCGCTCGACTGGATGGCGCATTTCCTGGTGAGCTTGCGCTGCCCCCTGGTTGTGCGCGAGCCAGACGAACTTCACGGAGCGTTGCGGGCAGTCGCAGCGGAGATCGTACAACTGGCGGAACGCGGCGAATCACCGGAAAGACTGTAGGGACGCGATTCATCGCGTCCGCCCCAAGGGTTTATGGCTGTTGGAGGATAATGTGTACCGGAAAGGCTGTAGGGACGCGATTCATCGCGTCCGCCCCAGATCGGCGCTGCACGGAGCGGACGCGATGAATCGCGTCCCTACAATCACC
>DAHVFL010000099.1 GCA_027316975.1 Chloroflexota bacterium
CCTCAACCAGTTGCTGGTGGAGATGGACGGCTTTGATACGCGCCAGGCCGTGGTCGTTATCGCCGCCACCAACCGGCCCGATGGTCTTGATATTGCCCTCTTGCGTCCGGGCCGCTTCGACCGGCGCGTCACTGTTGATCGACCCGACTGGAATGGTCGCCTTGCCATCCTCAAGATACACGCAAAAGGCGTACCGATGGGGCCGGATGTTGACTTCGTCGCCATCGCCCGCGCCACGGTCGGCATGGTAGGAGCTGATCTCGCTAACCTCGTCAACGAGGCCGCGTTGCTGGCGGCGCGCCGCAATATGGACTATGTGAATCAGCGCTGCTTTGAAGATGCGCTGGACAAGATACTCCTCGGTGCGGAGCGACCTCTGGTGCTGAGAGACGAGGATTTGAACGTCACCGCTTACCACGAGGGCGGTCACGCCCTGGCCGGTTTGCTGACGGAGTTTTCAGATCCCGTCACTAAGGTAACGATTGTGCCGCGTGGTCAGGCCCTGGGCGTCACCATGTCCACGCCACTGGATGATCGCTACAACTACTCGAAAGAGTACCTGTTGTCGCAAATCGTCTACGCGCTGGGCGGGCGCGCCGCCGAACAGGTAGCCATCGGACACATCACCACAGGCGCGGAGAACGACTTGCAGCGCGTCACCGCCATCGCTCGCCAGATGGTGACACGCTGGGGCATGAGCGAGCGCGTAGGCACCATTTCATTTAGCGAGCGCTCCAGTCCCTTCACCATGGGCGGCGAGACGGGTGCGCCATCAGACTACAGCGAAACAATGTCAGAGATCATCGACGAGGAGGTAGAGGGCATCGTCAACACCTCTTACGCTCGCGCCATCGAATTGATGAAGGCACATCGCCTCACGCTCGATCGCATAGCGCAGGAACTGCGCAAGCACGAGACGATTGATGCGCGTCAACTGCAAGACATCTTGCGCGAGACGGGCGCGACTCCTCTACATCACAGCAACGGCGCTTCACCTGAACTCGCGTTTCAGGAATCCTCATCGCCAGCGATCGAGGAACCACCTCTTGCGATGGATAATGGCTTTCAAGCAGGCTAGTCAATAGAGACACAGCGGCCCCGCAAGCGCGTGCCTGCGGGGCCGCTGTGTCTCTATGTATCGTAATTATTCATAAAATTGCGCAGACCAGGAAAATCTTGCATGAGGGTATCCACAACCTGGGGCGCGAGTGGCAAGAATGTCCCCTGCGCTTCGGCCAGTATCACACTTTCATCATCCGCCAGTGTCAGCGCGCCCGCCGCCTGCATCATACGACGCCGCTCTGTTCCTAGCCTGGCCCGCACGCGCAGCAATGGGCCAAATGGCACATAGCGGCGATAGCGTACTTCCAGGCGACCCGTCATAGTCCACTCCTGATTATTGCCCAGCAATGACGTGCGCCCCAGCGCTTCATCCAACAAAGCCGCTACAATCCCCCCATGAATCACTCCTGGAAAGCCCTGGTGTTCCTCACGCGGCTGAAAATCGGCCACGATGCTCTCTTCCTCCCGGCGAAATACCAGGTGCAGCCCGAATGGGTTGCGCTGCCCGCACACAAAGCAGCCCTGATAATCTGTCGTATCATTCAATTCCATGCAATTTGCTCCTCCGGTTGCTTGTACAAAAGATTCTAGCAAACGTATTCTGATGAAGGCAAGCCGCCCTCTGTACCTCTTTAGCTCTCTGGCGCGTATTAAATATATGCTACAATGGATTGTAGTATTGTATCCACCGGCATATCTTCTAACGAGGTAACGAAATGGCAAAAAATTCACGTAGCAAATCCGAACTGACCCCCAAAGCGCAGTCAAAAGACCAGCAAAAAAAGAAGGCAAAAAAAGAAGCAAAAATGATGCTTGCTATTGAGCAAGTAAAAGATTCACTGGAAAAAGCCCGGGACAAGCTTGCAATGGCACAGGCGCGGGTTGAAGCGCGTGAAGCGCACCTGCGCAATCTTGAGGCGAAACTGGCAGCCGCGCGTTCTACACCTCCTGCGATCCCTGTGCCGGTGGTAGCCCCCGATAGCGGTTTCGATCACCAGGGCGGCCAGTCTGATACCCGGGAAGGCGAGACAGCCACGGCCTCTACCTCCTCTACACAGGAAAACGCAGCCTCGCTCGTAGCGGCCTCTGCCCAGGCGAGCGGCGAGACAACACCTGGTGTTGCCACTACTCCTAATCCTGCGAAACCGGCCACCAGATCACGAACACCGAGAGCCAGCGCGCCTCGTCGCTCGCCTGCTAAACCATCGCCATCAGCCGCGCAATCTTCGTCACCCACACCAGCCCGGCGAACCGCGACGCGCAAATCTGCCAGCGCGTCTGAAACCACGCCCGAAGCATCAAACGGCAACAAAAGCGAACTGTAACTTGAGACTGCCAGGGCGGGGACAAGCCCCATAGGCGTCACGTGAATGAACTCTCGTAGGAGATCGATGGCTGTGTGCCGCGCCGCTTCCAGGGCGGGGGGGCCGCAAGAGCGGCCAAGCCCCGCCCGTACCCTGAACGACCGCGTATCTGGTTCGTGTAGGGTACGGGCGACCCTTGCGGTCGCCCTGGTATCTGGTACGGGCGACCCTTGCGGTCGCCCTGGCAGGCGGACGAGGCCACTTTCGACCCGGCTTACCTTGACGCCTATTGGGCGTGGGCTTGTCCCCGCCCTGGGTGGGGTCACAGGGTGCTATATACGATGATTGCCTCTCGCAAATTTTCTCGCTGAAAACCAGGTGTGCTCTCTGCGTGAGGCTAGCACACCTCTTTGATCGAGTTGCAGGTAGATGAACAGGGCGATGCCCAGCAGCGCCGCTTCGATCAGGTACGCTCCAAGCACATCACTTGCCCAGTGCGCCCCCAGGTAGATACGCGATGGCCCAACCATCACCACAAAGAAAGCAGAAACCACAAGCAGAGCGATACGCCACCAGCGACGCCCATCAAAGAGAATCACTCCGAATGTAAACAGCAGCCCCCAGAAGGCCACATAGGACATGACGTGACCACTGGGAAAGCTCTGGCCACCGGCAACGCTAAAGACCTCGACCAGGCTGGCATTTGGGCGCGGGCGACCAACGATAAGCTTAATTATTCCGTTTAGGAGACCGCTGACCGCATACACAACCGCCACAGTCACAGCTTCCAGGCGCAGGTCTACCATCCACAAAATCACAACGGCCAGCGCTACCAGCCCGATTGATAACCAGAGTTGGTAGCCGGTATAACTGATGGCTGTCATAAGCCCACTCAGCCAGGGATTCTGGTTTTCTTGAAACTCTTTAGTGATGGTAACATCTATTCCCACCACAGGATTGAAATGAACAAAGGTTGCCAGCAGCGCGAAAAGTAGAAGCATGACGCCGTAGACACCGAGGAAGATATAGCCGCGTTTAACCCTTCTATACCAGGGCAGACGCGCGGTTGCTACCTCTTGTTTGGCCTCCTGCACAACCTCCTTCGCCTCTTCCTGTATATGTGTAACAGGCGCAACGCCTGTATCCTGGGTGCTTTTATCTGGCTCATCAAGTTTTTGTCGTTCTGTCTCGCGTGATGTATCTGTCATACTCTGTCTCTCCGTTTGCTCTCATCCCAATAGATACTACTAATACGCTTTAGCCGGGTAAAAAGTAAGCGATTGACGAATGCGGCATTTCCCGCTACATTTGTAAGTGGTGTGGTTTAGCATATCTATGCTACGTAAAAGGAGTCTACATAATGTCGCAACTCGAAGTCCGGCGGGCGCAAGAAGGTGATCGCGAAGCGGTATTAGCTTTTTGCGACCAGACCTGGGAATGGGGAGATTACATCGCCTATGTCTGGGATGAATGGTTGCGCGACGAAAACGGCGTCTTGTTCGTCGCCACTATGGATGAGCAGCCGGTAGGTGTCGCCAATCTACGCATGTTGAACACAGGCGAGGCGTGGTTAGAAGGTATGCGCGTCGATCCTGCTCATCGACAAAACGGTATAGCCAACGCGCTTTTCGAGGCGCAAATCACCGAGGCCCTGCGCCGCCATGCTCTCACCGCGCGCCTGATTACCGAATCTACCAATACCGTCGCCATCCACCTGATCGAGCGCAACTACATGCGCCGCGTCAATGCCTTTGCCCCATTTCGCGCTATCCCGCTCACAACGAACCCGAAGCGTCAATACGGTTTAGCAACGCCTACGCTGGCAACCCTGGCAGACAGCAACGAAATTATCGATTACCTCAACATTTCCAGTATTTTCCCCGCCACCGGCGGCCTGTACAATGCAGGTTTCACCGCCTATTCCATCACCGCCGCGCTAATCGAACAGAAGATAGCCGCCCAACAGATTTACCTGCTGCGCCGCTGGGATCGCCTGGACGGGTTGGCAATGATAGAATCACGAGAAAGACACGGAGAAAAATCGCTCTCCATTGGCTATATCGATGGCACTACCGAGTCGATCAGCCTGCTTGCCTACGCGCTTCGCAAAATGCTCCCCGATTTTGGCGTTCAAAACATCCAGGCCGACATACCCGACCTCATGATGGTTCGCGACGCCTTCACCGGCGCCGAATACGAATCGGACGGTTCCCTATTCTACATCTACGAGCGCAACCTGCTGTAGGGACGCGGGTGGATGTGGTGCGGAAGAGGGGACCCTTGTGGGCGTCCTCGTCCCTGTCTTCCACCGTCTCGATCGTCTATCTGGGATTCAATACCGCGTCCACATCGTGCAACGTATGGTACCTCAGCAGCCAGCAGCCGTAGTTCATGCCACCGCCAACAGCAGGCAGCGCCATCCATTGACCATCGCGCAGGCGGTCCTGGCGTAGCAGCTCAACCAGCGCGGTAGCGATACTGGCGTTGGAGAGGTTGCCATAATAGCGGAAATTATCCACAAGCTTGTCCATGGTCGAACGCGGCCAGCCGTAATCGTTTATCAACAGCTCGCCCATGCGCCTCGTGATGCGCGAGTTAGCCTGGTGAGGAACAATATGCGACAGAGCATCATGGGCTAAACCCGCGTGGCGGCACAGCGCATCAACGGATTCAGCCATGGCCCGCGGAGCTTCGCGGAAGACATCCTTGCCATTCATCTTCGTATACCCGACATGGTACATGGAAAGGATTTTATTGAGTTCCTCGCCCTTGCCCGACTCGTAAAGCTGGCGCATCTTCAAATCAACTTCGGCCATCTCGATCACATCTTTGCGCAGGGGCGTCTGGTAGTAAAGCGATGGCCCCTGGTTCGCATCTGAGCCATTGATAACATACGTATCTTCGTCGCCCAGTTCCAACAGGTAAGCCGACGCGCCCTCGCCGAAAAGCGAACTGGTCTTCCAGTCCAGCACATTCATAATATTAGGCAGCAATCCCTCAGCCGTCACCATCAACACCAACTTCGCCGAACTGGCGGACAGTATTTCGGCGCATGTCTGGAAAGCCTCGGTCTGGCAGGCGCAGGCCCCCTTCAGCATAGTAGCGCGGATAGGCCCCAATCCCAGGCGCATCTGCACCTGCCCGGCCACCGTGGGAAAAGCGTCATTATCGGAAGAGGAAGCCCCGATCACCGTATCTATCTCGGATGCATCACGTCCGGCGCTTGCCAGGGCGCGCCGCGCCGCAATCACCGCCATATCCACCAGCGTTTCGTCTTGAGCGTCTGGCCCATCGATGAGTCCCGGCGCGTCCGCGCCCGCCATCCGACGGCACAATTCCATCGTGCTGGCGCGCACATGCCGCGTGCTCAACCCCGTCACCCGTTCCAGATCATCAGCGCTGCGCGGGTCCCCCAGCCGGGTCGAAATATACGCAAAAAACTCGTTGGTAATGGTCCCCGACGGCGCGTAAGTCCCCAGTCCGATCAAACGCACCCTGGCCTTCGTGTACACCTGCGGAACAATATACGTATAATGCGGCCATTGTTCTGTGTTGCCCTGAGACATGAAATGTGACCTCCCTGGCGAGGAAAATAGTATCGAGGATAGTATATACCATGGTTTGGTGGGTACACAAGGCCAGATGAGAACACGAAGCATGTTTTTAGCTGTTGAGCTATGCCAGGACAATCTCAAGCATTACTGCTTTATACACTCCACACGAATAATCTGCTCGAAGCATACCAATTCATCATACCCCTGATATCCTTCATCAAGTATTTCCACTTCTACCAGATGCAAACAATTACAAATCTCTTTTATCTTTCCATGCCATTCCAGTTCAGGGTACGTTGGAAGCTCTTCCGGGCGCATTAAGTAGACAATAACCATTCCCTGTTTCAATTCAGATAGAGCAAGTTCAGGCATACTCTAACTCTTTCATCAAAGTTCTCTCACGACATGTCGATAGCCATTTGAAAGTAACTACTTTAACAGTACTGCTACAGTATAACCATCTGGAAGTTCTTGTGTCAACGGTAGGAGCCTGATAGAGTAAAAACAGTTCAATTTGAGGAAAAACATGGTACGTTTGAAAGTACGCGAGGTAGCTGAGTCAAAAGGCATTAACATGGCTAAATTGTCCAGGATAGCTGATGTTAGCTATAACACAACACAGGCACTCTTTCATGACCCCTATCACGACGCCTCGATTTACATCCTCGCTCGCATAGCAAAGGCGCTGAAAGTCAGCATATGCGATTTGATCGAAGAAACGCTCGATGAAGGATAAGGAGTTATAGTGTTATGCGTATTACCTTTCAGCCGAGTGGGGGGCGAGGAGAATACGAGCTTTCAGATTATGCTCCTAATGGTTTGATGCCGAGCGATTTATTAGAACTCTCAGTGCGATTGCTTATTGGCGAATTTGTTCTGGATACAGGGGTAAAATTAACCAAAGCTCAGGGAAAGTATCGGTTACGACGAGTGTACTCGCAAGGAGCGTACCCGCAAGTTCAGATACAGTTAGCCAATTTATTATTGATGCCTCATCCTATCCGTGAGGAACCTCAAATGGGGGGTGGCGAGCTAGTCCTTCAAAATAGCAGTTATATTATCAAAAACATTCAATTCGGAAATGTGGTATATACTCCTGAAACTTCTTTTTTTACAGCCGAAGTTCTCACTGTTGAATGTAAAAATCAGACTATTGAGGCTGAGCAAGTGGCTACTCTGAAACGAATGGCAGATATTGAGAAAATTTGGAAACAGAGAAGTGCTTTTCCTCCAGACATTGCAAGCCTATTAAGTCAACATGAAGAATATGTCAAAGCTACTTTGCCTATACCACAAGCCGCCACTACTCTTGTTCAACAATTGCAGAATCATATGGAACGATACAGTTCTGAAATAGAAATCCCCTATACTGCAACTACAGATGTTGTTCCTGCACTGCTTTCTGCTCTCGGCGAGATTCTCGAAGAGATGCCTACTTCACTCGATCAAATCGAACCAGAGCAGATGGAATTACGTTTTCGTGAGAGAAAAAAGTGGCAGATATGGGCGAGCCGTCGAGGGGCAGCAAGTGTACGCTTTAGAAAGGAGGTTCGTACTGCTTATCAGCAGCGTTGTGTTATGTGCGGTAATCGTTTTCCTGCAACTAAATGCAACGACAAGCCGGGTATTGATGCTGCTCATATATTACCCTGGGCTGTATACGATCTCGACAAAATATATAATGGAGTAACTCTGTGCAAACTTCATCACTGGGCATTTGATGAAGGAATCCTTTTGATAGTGTCCCGAGGGGGGAAGTATTATATCGAGTTGTCTGAAGCAGCTAAAAATAATTTGCGTGAACCTGAATTTAGCATCGACTACTTACAACAGGTTGTAGGAGAGATACCAAGAAGATACCTTCCAGCTAAAACAACGGATTGGCCGGACTCTAACTTGCTAGAACGCCGGAACGCAGAGTTTGCAAATCAACCTCTAAGTTCATCTCCTCTTTCATAACTTTTGGCATATTCATACGGTGAAGAACTGGTTGTATTCTTCTCGCTAGCCACTCAATAGCAGGAACAGTAACCGCATTTCCCAGCGCTGTATAACGTATTGTGTCTAGCTTTTCTACATCATCAGGTATTTTTGTTGGAAGAGTCCAGTTAGTAGGGAAACCTTGTATCCCTTCACATTCGACCGGCATTAGCCGTCGGACCCTTCCATCGGGGTAAGTAACGTAGGTTCTGCTCCAGTCTGTGCCTGTGTGTCTGGCTGAGCAGGCGTAGAGACAGTATGCAAGTCCCTGGACAATGGGACCCTTGCTAAGATCTCCAAAGCTTGTCTTAAAGGTGGGAATAAGTTCCTCTTCATCCTGTCCGCCCGGCGCATCATTCCCGTTGCTGCATTCGGACTCAAAAAGTATCTCTGCGGGACCTCGCCCTTCTCGATACCATCCACCAATATAGACCCTTTGACGTGATTGGGGGACTCCGAAATATTTGCTGTTAAACACACGCCATCCCACACTATACCCGAGCTCGGCCAATGTGTGAATAATGGTTTGGAAGTCTCGTCCGCCGTGACTATTTCGCAGACCTGCAACGTTTTCGAGGACAATAATTGAGGGCAAACCCTCTCCAATAAGCCGAGCAAATTCGTAAAAGAGACTAGAGCGCTTGCCTTTAAGCCCTTTTCTCGCCCCCATTCGAGCCAACGAGACATCTTGGCACGGAAATCCTCCAACCCAGACATCAGAGGAAGGGACATCTGCATAGCTCACCTCTCGAATATCTTTGTATCTTTTAACTGTTGGCCAATGCTTGGTCAAAATATCATTGCAAAATGGATCAATTTCACACTGCATAGTAATGTGAAATCCAGCTCGTTCGAAACCTAGATCAAAACCGCCAATACCTGAAAAAAACGAGGCAACGGAAGGCGAGGTTGGATTTTCATTACTTACCATAACCTTAACCCTCCTTTTCTCATTAAAAACTCCACAATGTCAATACTCATCTTCCTACTCTTATTTCTGTGAGTTCTACCTGGAAAGGTCATTTGTAAACTTTTCACAATCTCCAGATATATCCCAAATATTCTGAGAAGCAGTATTTCAAATGATTATAAGCATGTGACTCATTTTTCGGAAAATAGGATCATTATATTAAATACTAATAGTATTACATTATTTACTTTAATCTTCCCTAAATAGATTCGAGATAATTGAATGAACGAATTTTTTAGCTTTTTTGAGAAACAGAATCTCACTAAATACGATTGTACACGGAAAATTTTGTTCTCGTCAAGGGCTTTTAGGACTTACGTACCATAAAACTGGTATATTGGGTCGTTTGTACACCAGATAGCCTTTCCAAATGTGGCGTTTGTATACACTTTCAGCATATGGGCTTAAACAATATGTCGCATCACTAATCTGTAGTATAACATAAAGAGGGCGACCCCTACGGGTCGCCCTCTTCACTTTTCATGTGCGATTGCTCGCGTCGGTTACTACCAGCGGTCGCGACCGCCGCCGCGTGAATCGCGACCACCGCCGCGCGAATCACGACCGCCACTGCGTCCGCCGCCGCTGCCATAGCCACCGCCGCCGTAGCCGCTGCTGCTGCTATAGCCGCCGCGTGAGTCGCTGCGTCCGCCAGCGCGGGGAGCGCGATGCATCTGGAAACAGTCACTGCAATAGACCGGGCGGTCTTCGCGGGGGATGAATGGCACGGAGGTAGGTCGGCCACAGTCGGCGCAGGTGGTCTCGTAGGACTCGCCGGTGTTCTGCCGCGGGCGAGACGAAGACATTCCGCCGCCGCCACTGCGACGGGCAGCCCGGCACGACGGGCAACGGCTGGGGTCATTGGTCAGGCCGCGGCTCGCGTAGAACTCTTGCTCGCCGGCGGTGAATGTAAAATCCTGTCCGCAGTCGCGACAGGTGAGGATACGATCGGAGTATCCCTCATTGGACATCATGGGTAGGTATTCCCTTCTTTGATTTTCGCTCCGCCTCAACAAATGGTTGCGTTGAAATGAGTTGACGTGTCAGGAGAAATGCATGCGCTTAACAGCGCGCAGACATTATATCTCATGGTGGTCAAGGAAGTCATCGGACTTCTCCTGCCAGGCAGTTTTACCAGTTTCCAGGTGACGGAGCGAAACCAGGGCCTCGATATTTCCTACCTAATGCTAATGCTTAACCACGATTGTATTGTACCATAGACTTTTCCAAAATAAAACTACTAATTTGACCAATTTTCAGCTTGAATGCCGCTCTCCCAAAATGATAGGATAGATCAAGTTTTACGCAAAGGGAGGAGCAATTTGGACATCGCCATTGAAAACGAATCGCCATTTCAGCCAGTGGCACAACGGCCACGTCATGTCCATGTCATCACAGATCGTTTTTCCATGGCAAATACCTACCTCATCAACGAGGAGCGCCTCATCGTCGTCGATCCCGGCTCCGTTCTCAACGCGCAATTGCTGCTCTCCTACCTGCTACGCTTCTTACACCGCAAGCCCCAGGATATCGATTTGATTGTGCTGACCCACCTGCACCCCGACCATACCGCCGGAGCGGACGCGCTGCGCAAATCCACCGGCGCGCCTGTTGCCGCCTGCAATGCCGCGCAGCACAGTGCGCGCGCGGCGGCTGCCGGTAGCCGGGCGGATAGGGGAGGAATTGGGGGAGCGGGCGTATCGCAATTCGTCGGTCACATGTTCAGCCAGGCGCGCCTGCCAGGTGTGCTGCATCACCTTGATCTCTTCGCGCCCGCCTATGAGCGCCAGTCGCAACTGGTCGATATCTGGTTAGAGGATGTCAGCGGCCTACCAAACCACCTCGATTGGCGCGTCATCGCCAGCCCCGGCCATACCCCCGAAAGCCTGTGCCTCTACAACCCCTTCAGCTACGAGCTACTATGCGGAGATACCTTGATTACGCTGGATGGTGGCACAGCATTAGTGCGCGGCGGTGCCAACCGCCGCCAATTACAACACACCATGCAAACCCTTGAAAGCCTCAAAGTGTATTATCTCTATCCCGGAAATGGACGCCCCATCCTCTCAATGCGCGCCCTCGCCCGCGTAGAATGGTAACTCGTTGCCAGGGCAAGCCGCCACAGGCACTTGAACACAGGTACTTCCTGGCTTCAGTTCACGTCTCTGGGGCGACCCGCCCTGGTTCTTCCCCATGCCCCCGCCCTGGTTCCTGGTTCCATCATTTCGGCTTGCTCGGCAGGCGCAAGAAAGGCACAGCACCGCTAATAGGACGCGCGATTGGCGGCACAGACAGCATGGGCAGCGGAGTGGTGCCAGCATCCGGCAGCAGCATGTATTCCAGGCGCGTCGTCCCCAGGCAAATCATATCGCCTTGCTGTAGCAAATGCGGGGCGCGCAAAAGCTCTCCGTTAACCTGCGCGCCGGGGCCAGAAAGGTAATCTCCGTCGAGCTGGCGCGTAAAGCGCGCGTATTCCATGCCGATCGATGTGTCATCCAGCAGCACATCACAGTCCGGCAAGCGTCCCACCAGTAACGCGGGCCGGTCAAGCAGAAAACTTCTTCCCGCCAGATTCCCGCTATGTATGAGGCACATACTACTCCGTACCGGCGGTAACGGTTGAGGCGTGACAGGATCGTTTTTCAGGACGCGCATCCATGTCGGTATTCCATTCGATGCCTGGTCGTCAGGGCCTGGCGTGTGCTGTGGCGCTGGCGCAAATAGTTCGCGACCATCGAAGCTCCCTGCGTCCGCGAACAGGGATTCATTCAGGGGCCGGGTAGGCGACGCGGAAAAACCTGCTGATTGGTGCTCAAATGCCAGCTCCTCAGCCTTATCAAGCGCGATATTGTCCTGCGAAATTGAAGGACGGCGCGCGTGGTGCAGCAGCGGATCATCCTCATCTCTCCAGGCAGTGGGGAGCGGCGCAACTTCAAAAAGAAA
>DAHVFL010000009.1 GCA_027316975.1 Chloroflexota bacterium
TGATTGCGCCCCAACGCATAGCAACTATGTCTAATACTATCAACATAACAAGCAGGATAAGGAACTCCATCACAGCCTCCTCTGAATAAAAAACCATGTGTTTTGCATAAATTTTTCTACAATTTCCGGCATACACATTCACTATACAATTTATAGTAACAGAGAATGCTGCTGATTAGTACAGCCAAAGGCGAAAAATGGTGAGAGTCAATATGTAGATACTGGTCAGAGGTCAAGCGCAGCTATATAGCTGCGCTTGACCTCTGACCAGTATCTACATAATTTGTTCCGCCTCTTTTTCGAGCAATTGTTGCTTGCGTGATTCGCCCCAGCGGTAGCCGCCCATGTTGCCATCTTCTCGCACGATACGATGGCAGGGGATGACGATGGCAACGGGGTTGGTGGCGCAGGCGTTCGCCACGGCGCGAGCGGCAGTGGGTTGGCCGATGATTTGCGCAACCTGGCTATAAGAGCGTGTTTCGCCGTAGGGGATGGCTTGTAGCGCCTGCCAGACGCGCCGTTGAAAGGCGGTCGCCTGCACGTCAAGCGGCAAATCAAAGTGCGGCTGCTGCCCGTTGAGATGTCTCACCAACGTCTCAACCCAGTTGTGCAGGGGTGTACCATCAACATCATGCCTGATGTCCGCCATAGGATATTCTTTTTGAAACGCTTTTTCAAGCAAAGTATCCTCGTCGCCGATACACACGGAACACACGCCCCTGTCTGTGGCCGCCACTAACAGGCGACCCAGAGGCGAATCGACGATGGTGTAGCTGATATGCATACCAGCGCCGCCGCGTTGATACGTGGTGGGCGTCATGCCAAGTTGCCCTGGCGCGCGTTCGTACAGGCGGCTGCTCGAACTGTACCCGACCTCATATAATGCTTCGGTCACGGATTCTCTCTCTTTCACTTGCGTCTTGAACTGCTCTAAACGGTAGGCTTCCGCGTACTGGCGGGGCGAAATGCCCATCACGCGCTTGAAAATGCGCTGCAAATGGAAGGGACTTCTATTAAATTGTTCGCTGAGATCGGCAAGGCTGATCGCGCCTTCAAGATGCTGCTCGATATAGCGGCAGATGCGTTGCGCGATTTCCACCTGCGGATCGGCCTGCGTCACCTCACGCGGTCGACAGCGCTTGCAGGCGCGATACCCCGCCTGCTCTGCCGCTTCTGGCGAAGCATAGAACGAGACGTTCTCGCGCTTTGGCTGCCTCGAAGGGCAAGACGGTTTACAGTAGATGCCTGTAGAACGCACAGCGACGAAAAATGTGCCGTTGGCGCGGCTATCCTTCCCTACGACTGCCTGCCAGTATTGCTCTTCAATACCGTCTTTTACATGTTGCATTGTGCTTTTCTCCTGGTTTTTCACATCCTCACAGGTACATGATAAGATACTTTGAGCGGAGAGTCTATCCGTTTCTTGCGCTTAGAGTGCCTCAAAAACGTTATCTCTGAGAGAGACACTCAATTCCCATTCGAAAGACTTCGGATTTAACAATATTACCCCAGGAAACAGTGCAGATTCCTGGGGTAACTCATTTGAAGTAAACCGGGTTTAAGATTCCCAATCGGTCAGTGTTGATAGCGCTTGTAAACAGCGACGTAGGCTTTCTGACTCAATGGAAGCTGTATCTGGTCGCCAAAGTTCGTTTACGAACCGGGTTAATTGTGGAACATAGAGAGGACCAACCTTCGCTCCACTCATTGGGCGAGGCACTATATCCTCACGAAGACTTCTATTGCGACTGTGACGAGCAATATTAATCAGAGTCTCTTTTGGATCAAGGTCAAGATCGAAATTATGCTGCAGCCTTGACGAGGAGACTCCTAAAAATTGAGCCATGTTTTCCTTGTCGGCCAGTAACCATGATTCAATAGCCCGTACTGCAATACGGAGTCTCATACCTATGGCTGGATCAGGCAACCATTTGCTGAGAGCTTGCGAGGGACATTGACTATCCGTATCCAGATCTACAACGATAAACCAGGGCGCAAATTGAGCTGCTTGATTATAATTAGGTATGCGTCTCAGTAGATCAGGCTTCCCTTTTCTGCCATATACCGTACCTACTTCCAGCCCGCAATGCTTCAATAAACGTTTAGCAACCGGTTCATCGGTACTACCTTCTATAAGAACGTTAACTCGAATCATTATAAATTCAAAGCTTCCCTACATATTTTTTATGCTAATCGTTTCCAAAAAATGAAAGCTGCTCAGACTTTGGTGGGCGTGTATGTGGTAAAACTGCATCGACAAGAGGCAATCCGGCATCAAGAAGTTGTTTTATTTCAATAACGTCTTTGCTTACCTCCACTCTAGTTCCACCACTAGCCGGGTATAGAAGCAACACCTCATCAGGGGCTACCCCTTCATCTCGTAGAAGGTCACTACTGTGAGTGCTTACCAGTATTTGACGCGCTTGTTTTCTTTGAGACTTCTGAATCGAGGACATCATCTGTGGAATGCGACTCGCTACTTCTGTATGTAATGAAAGCTCTGGTTCTTCTAAGATTAAAGGACCTGTTCCATCCAATAAAGCCCAGAGTAGTCCCATTAGACGTAGAGTTCCATCAGAAAAATCTGCTTCGGTCTGCCAGGCACCTTTACTTCGCCAATGATCATATTTCGCTCGTAAATGTGGAACGCCTCTATCATCCTTAAATTGCGAAAGTTCCTGAAGTTGGGGTACTGCAACGCGTAATGCATTTTGAATGCGGCGCAGGCGTGATTCTTGAGTTTTCTTTGGGGAACTTGCTATTTGTTCGAGAAAATCACCGCCAAAGGGGTCAAACTTTTTCCCTACAGAGCGTTCAGGGTCGCGAATCAGTTGCGGCACAATATGGTAATAACGTATAGTATTGAAAAATTCAGCTATTTCTCGAAAATCACGATTTGAATTGATTTGCTCTAAATGAGTTTGGCGCAATAGCTCTCTATCTTCATTATCGCGCTTATTAGGTCGTTCGAGGAGAAGTATATTCGATTTCCAAATTTTTTCTTCTTTCAAAAAAGGTCTGGAATTATTATCTTGCACAATACCAATACGATATCTCCACGCTACTTCATCATTATCCTCTATTTGAACATCTATAATAATCTCAGGATAACGGCGAGCAGCCAAACTACGCAAACGAGAAACGCCGCCGCGATCTTCCACAGCCTTTTCAAGTCCACCGCCAACTCGAACAAGGTCACGTAGAAAGCGAAAAACGTCTAGTAGATTAGATTTACCAGACGCATTGGGACCTATCAAAAACATACGTTGCTGGAGTGGAGCATCTACACGGGTAAAGTTTCGCCAGTTCTCAAGATGGATTTTTGAAAATCTCATGCATTATTCCTCAGCCAAATGGCTATCGATGTGCTTGCTATTTGATTATAGCAGCATTGTCCATCATTATGTGATCTGATTTCTTTTGAATTGATTCAGCTTTTCTCGCTCTGAAACTTGGACACGAGAGGTAGTTGGAGATGATATAAGCGAAATGCCATCAACAAACCACGTCCAGCCCCGGCTACGTGATACAATGTACCAGGAGGAGTCACACTTATTTACCGTACCCCTGGAGGTTCCATGTCTGAAATTGACCGTTTGAAGTCTGATATTGATGAACTCGTGCCGGATTTGATTGCCACGCGCCGCGATCTGCATGAACACCCCGAACTGGCTTTTGAAGAGGTGCGCACCTCTGGCATTGTGGCGCAACGTTTGCAAAAGTTAGGGTTGGAGGTGCAGACCGGAGTGGCGAAGACTGGCGTGATCGGATACTTACGCGGCGGCGCGAGCAAGCCCGGCGCGAAAACGATTGCTATTCGCGCCGATATGGACGCGCTACCAATTTATGAATTGAACGAGATCGATTATCGCTCGCAAACGGATGGCAAGATGCACGCCTGTGGTCATGATGGGCATACCTCGATCCTGCTGGCCGTCGCCGATATTTTGACGAAACGCAGGGATGACCTGGCGGGCAACGTCAAATTCGTCTTCCAGCCTGCCGAAGAGAGGGTCGGCGGGGCCGCGCCGATGGTCGCAGAGGGGGCGATGAATGGCGTTGACGGCGTGATTGGCCTGCACCTCATCAGCGACTACCCGCTGGGGCGCGTCGGAGTGCGTTCAGGCCCCGTCTTTGCCAGCGCGGATAAGGTTGTGCTGACCGTTCACGGCAGGGGTGGTCATGCCGCTATGCCCGAAACGACGGTTGACCCCATCGTCATCGCGGCCTATATCGTGACCGCGCTGCAGACGCTCATCAGCCGCGAGACATCGCCTTTCAGCCCGGCGGTCATCACCATCGGTGAAATTAAGGCCGGGACGGCTTTTAATATTATTCCCGAAACGGCGGTGATGCACGGCACTATGCGCGCCTTCGCCAAAGAACACCGCGCCAAACTGCTGCGCCGCATAACAGAGGTAGCAACGGGCATAGCGAGCGCTATGGGTGGCTCGTGTGATATGGAATTGGGCGACGGTTGCCCACCCTGCGTCAACGACGCGGGCATGACAGAACTGGTGCAAAACGCCGCACTTGCTACTGTTGGCGAGAAGGACGTGGATACAAGCGAGGAGGTCTTGAGCGCCGGCAGCGACGATATGGCCCGTTTCCTCGATGCCGTGCCGGGCTGTTACTTCATTGTGGGCGCGAAAAATCCGGCTAAAGGAGCTGATTATCCCCACCATCACCCGCGCTTCAACATCGATGAGGACGCGCTGCCCGTCGCCGTCGAAGTGCTATCACGCGCCGCAATGGATTTTCTAAAATAGGAAGTGGAAGAATTGCTGCATCTTCACCGCGTCGCGGTGAAGATGCAGCAATTCTTCCACTTCCTATTAAACAGAGGCTTAAACATAGAACCACGGTAAAGGAGATCGTGCATTGAAGATTACGTTCCTCGGACAGGCTGGCATTTTTATTGAAACCCGCTATGGAAGTATTTTGTGCGATCCCTGGTTTAATCCTGCCTACTTCGCTTCGTGGTTCCCGTTCCCCGGCAACGAAGAGGTTGACCGCGAGAAACTGGCGCGCCCCACCTACCTGTATGTTTCGCACCTGCACCACGATCATTTTGATCCGCAGTTCTTGCAAGAGCATGTCTGGAAAGAGGCAACGGTCATCTTGCCCGATTACCCGTTGGATTTGCTGGAACGCAGCCTGCGCAAACTGGGCTTCACAAAATTCATTTATACGAAGAATGCCGAAGTCCTGGAGGTTGATGGGCTGCGCTTGATGGTGATGGCGATGGTCGCGCCCATCGATGGCCCGCTGGGTGACTCGACTTTGATGGTGGACGACGGCGAAACGCGCATCCTCGATCAGAACGATTCGCGCCCGATGGACCTGGATAAGCTGAACAGTTTCGGCCCTTTTGACGCGCACTTTGTGCAGTTCTCCGGCGCGATCTGGTATCCGATGGTTTACCAGTTTCCGGAGAAGATGATGCAGGCGCTGGGACGCAAGAAACGCGAAAACGAGATGGCGCGCGCCCTGCGCTATATCAATGAAATTGGCGCGAAGTTTGTGGTACCTTCTGCTGGCCCGCCCTGTTTTCTGGACGACCACCTTTTTAGCTTTAACGACTTCGACCGCGATCCCGCCAATACCTTTCCAGACCAGACCGTCTTTATCGAGTATATGCAGGCCAACGGACTGAATAATGGCCGCCTGATGATACCTGGCACTGTTGGTACACTCGAACGCGATGGCAATCAATCGGGCGGACGCGATAAATTGGGCGGACGCGATAAATCGCGTCCCTACTTTCGTATTGAGCATCCATTGCCCGACAAAGAGGTGCAGGCGATCTTTAGCGAGAAACGCGCGTACCTGGAACGTTACCGGGAGCGTCAATTGCCGGTCATTGAGGCGCAAAAGGCATCCTGGCCGCGCGGGCAGGTGGATGTCCTGGATTCGATACGAGCATGGTTCGAGCCACTGATGGAGCAGGCCGACCTGACGGCGGTTGGCATCAACGGGCGCGTGCTGATCGACTGCGACGCGCGGCAGATCGTGCTGGATTTTCATACGCGCCGTGTCTACGCCTGGCACGAGGAAGAGTGGGATTACCGCTTTCATATTGACCGCGCCCTGCTGGAATACTGCATTATCCATCATGAAGAGGACTGGATCAACCAGATTTTCCTCTCCTGTCGCTTCGAGGCGCAGCGCAAAGGAGCCTACAACGAGTACGTCTACAACTTCTTCAAGTGCCTCACACCCGAACGCCTGCAATACGCTGAAGGCTACTACGCCGAAAAAACTGCTGTGCAACAGTTGTGGGAGAGCAACGGCTATCGCATCCAGCGCCGCTGCCCGCACCTGAAAGCCGACCTGACACGCTTCGCCAAAATCGAAAACGGCGTGCTAACCTGCACTATGCACGGCTGGCAGTTCGAGCTTGCCACCGGACGCTGTTTGACCTCAGAGGGGCATCCGTTGTACGCGCAACCTATCGAGCAAAAAGATGCAGTGGGAGAAACGCATGAGGATATCCAGCTAAATGGTCAGGAAACAGCAGCCCAATATATTAGAACGAAGTGTGACCACTGCTGGTACAATCCGAAGGATATTCGGGAGGCAACGAAGAAAAGTAACGAATGACGACCGCGTGGGGAAATGGCCCGACGGCCATTTCCCCACGCGGTCGTCATTCGACTTGTATCAGCTTACCGCTCTTCACGTCATAAATGAAACCGCTTACTTCCACATTGTTCAGAATCAGGGGCGAGGATTTGATGGTGGCGACATCATCGCGGACGGACTGTTCCAGGTCTTTGAATGGAAGAAAGTCGATGTGATCGGCGTTGGCGTGGAGGTCTTGCTTGATCTTTGAGCGCAAGTCGTCGTTGCTGAAGGTCAACATGCCGCAATCGGTATGGTGAATCACGACGACGGTAGTGGTTCCGAGTAGTTGCTGGGAAATAACTAGCGAGCGAATGGCATCCTCGCTTGCCCGGCCACCGGCATTGCGAATGACATGCGCGTCGCCTTCATCAAGCCCCAGGAAGCGGGCGGGATGCAGGCGCGCATCCATACAGGTGAGAACAGCTACATGGCGGGCAGGGGGCATGAGTAAATGTCCCTTTTGAAAGCTCGAAGCATAGGCATCGTTTGCCTTGCGAAATTCATCAACAACTGACATAGCTAGCTCCTTTTAAGATTCGTGAAGAACACAAAAAGTTCATCACGCTGTACAGGCATAAAACAATCAGTTCAGGAAGCAACCGCCGATAACACTTCATCGACCTGTTCGAGCAGGCGTTGGGTGTTCGCGAACCCGTAATTCACCGCGTGAACATGCCCAGTCGCATCGAGTACAACAGTTGTCGGCACCGTCAGCACCTGGTAGCGCTGCGTTAATTCAGGGGAACCCGGCGCGTCGATTTCTTCCACACTCACCTGATAGTTACGCGCCTCGGTTACACGTTGCAGGGCTGGAGTTTGCAATGTATGACACTGGTGGCAGTCCGCGCTGCTGAAGGCCAGGATACGCACGGGTACGCGAGCAGAATACGCGCCAGTTTCGTTCGTGTTTGATAGCGGTTGTAGAGGAAGCGCAGCAAAAGCCACCTGGCGGCGCTTCTCAACAAAGAGACGACCATAGCGTACAATGGCGCATGATAGCAGGCTCACAAGGGCCAGAACGCCTATTCTTAGAATGATGTCGGGCATAGCGCTTCAGACTCCTCGCCAGTGAAAGCCGCCCTCGTAACGCACACGCGGCAAAAGGCCCAGACGCCCCAAGTGATAGTAGACGAAACAGCCAGCACAGAATCCAACCGTCAAATTGATGGCAGCCAGCACGAAGACGATCAGGTCTAGCGTCCATCCTACGGCATACGCCTTCGTGAGGAACAACACGAGGGTAGCCGCGATGAGGAATAGCGCTCCTACGCCCTGCGCGAAACGATGAGGAGCGGGGTCGTCTTCTACTACACGCGGCTTCCACAGGCCCAGAGGTAACACGATACCGCGATACAGCAGGCGGTACGGGCTTACACCGGGGGCCAGGGCGGCCAGCGTCATTACAATCGCGGCGATCAACACAATGACAGGTTGACTAAAGATAAAGGCCAGTCCTGCCAGCGCTACCGTACACGCCTGCGAGAACTTAGCGAGGTGGGTATCCACTCGCGGTACCGGCAAAGAAGGCGTGGATGCAGTATCCATGATTTTCAGCTCCTTTTCAAGGGCAATGAAACGATGATTTCATAAGCACATGCGCTTATACAACGTACTAAATAATTGTTAGCTCTCATGGTAGCTACGAAGGATAACAAAAAGAAGACGCGATTTATTGCATCTGCGGGGCACATATTTGTCTGAATGCGAACCGCTTTGCGTTTCCCAGGAAGATTTCATCATCTCTGCTCCCTACAAGCAGGCGAAAGTTTGCAAGCAACAGGTGAAAGACAGTATACTTCCGGTATACGTAGTAAGCGCGATGCTGGCAGACATGTGGAGATAAGGCTTCCAGTGAGGGGATTTGAGAAGTGTCCTACCTGCCTGCCTGTCATCCTGAGCGCAGCGAAGGATCTCTTCGTCCGGCAAGCGAGATCCTTCGCTGCGCTCAGGATGACAGGCAGGCAGGCATTCTCTCCACATGTCTGCGATGCTGGCCGGGTTATTGGAACGGCACGCTGCTCGTTTGGAAAAGTAGTCAATTTTTTATTTACAAGGAACGAATGGAGAAAAGGCCTCATGGCATCAACACAGGTAAACCAACCAGCAACTCTTGACGAACTGCTTGCCCGGTGGGAAAGCGATGGCATCAACAACGTCCTGTTTGAACTGCCCGATATGCACGGTACGGCCCGTTCCAAAATTATCCCGTTGAACAAAGTGCGCGGCTTCGCCGAGAAGGGTCTCAACATGTACGGCGGCGCGCTCGCGCTCGATAGCAGTTCATTTGTGGTTTCTGGCACCAGATATAACGAAGAAGTGAACTTCGCCGACCAGGTTCTCAAGCCCGACCTCTCAACGGCGGCGGTTGTGCCCTGGATGAATAAGACGGCGCGTTTGATTTGTGACAGCTACTGGGCTGATGGCACGCCGCTGCACGCCGCGCCGCGGCATGTGCTGCGCAAAGCTGTGGCGGAACTCGCCAAGCTTGGCTACTCGGCGGTGGTCGGACTTGAGTACGAGTTTTACCTGCTCGATCCAGCCACGATGAAGCCTATTTTCGATGGATTGCACATCTTCAACACCATGCGCGCTACTGCCGCGCCGGTAGCAGAGCGCATCGTCGAACTGATGCCGCACATCGGCATCGACATTATCACCGCCAATTGCGAGTATGGCCCCGGACAATTCGAGATCAACTATGGGCCACACGAGGCTTTGCAGGCGGGCGACCTGGGCTTCACCTTCAAAAACGGCGTCAAGTTTATTGCGCGCCAGCTTGGCTACCACGCCACCTTCATGACAAAGCCGTTTAGCGACCAGTCCGCCTGCGGAGCGCACACGCATATCAGCCTCGTGGCAAAGGATAGCGGCGAGAACGCCTTCCTGGATACTGACGACAAAAACGGCCTGTCGCGAGAGGCATATTATTTCATGCAGGGAATGCTGAAGCACGCCAAAGCTGCCATGGCGCTGATGGCTCCTACCCCCAACTGCTACCATCGTTTTGTGCCGCATAGTTTCGCGCCGTCCAACATAAGCTGGGGCCTGGAAGATCGCACGGCCATGATTCGCGCCAAGAACAGCCGCGACCACCGCACGCACCTGGAGAACCGCCTGCCTACCGCTTTAAGCAATCCCTACCTGGCAATGGCTGCCGCAATTGTGGCTGGCACGCTTGGTCTCAAGGATGCGCAGGTGCCCCCCGCAGCGGTAGGGGGACTGGCCGAGAGCTATGAAGGCTTCGAGCCTCTGCCCGCCACGCTCGACGAGGCTCTCAACGCGCTGGAGCGTGACCAGGAGTTTCGCGCAATCCTGGGCGACGAGTTCGTGCAGGTCTTCACCGCCATGAAGCGCAGCGAACTGGCGCGCATGAAGACCCACGTCAGCGACTGGGAGCGCCATGAGTACATAGAGATGTACTAGAGCCTAATTCTCTTCCCTGAGTGTTTGCCAGGATGCCTCGCTATTGGCAAACATACTGCCAATGGCGGCTACAATGATGCAGGCCAGCGTAATACCGCCTACGATATACCACCACTTGCTGTTATCAAGCAGGTTAGGGATCAGGCTATAGACCAGAGCGCCGATAATACTGACCACGCAGGAGGCAGTTCCTAAAACGATGGATATCCATAAGACAGGCATGGGAAAGATGAGCAATCTGCGAAACACCCTGCGGTCCTGCACGTAGAACTTCACCAGGTCAATAAACAGGAACGCCGTTGAGATGGCCCATACCAGCGTCGAAGCTGAGATGACCACATTGTAGACGATGGTGTTCAGCGTCGCAGCATTAGCGGTACTGGTCAACGACGGCACCGCAATGAAGAGGATCGCGGCAAGAGCCATGGCAACGATGGTCTGGAAAATGATGGCAGTAGCAGGAACGCGGTTTTTGTTCAGCTTTGCTACTCTCACCGGCAGACGCTGGTCGATGCCGCCCACGAGTAAAAGGCGCGCGTATGAGTAGCTGTAAATAGCAGGCGTTACCACGAAGTTAGCCAAAACGAGGATGGCAACCACGTAGCCAGCCGCCGGGCCAAGAGCCGTCTTGACGGTCGTCACCAGCGCAAAAGCGATGCCCGTCTGGGTCGTTCCCGTGACGACCAGCACGCCGAAGCTGGTAATAAAGTAGCCGACGAGCACCAGCAGCGCGCCCCACAGCAAATGGCGTGTAACAACTTTATGACTGGTCATCTCTCCAGCCATGTTAAGGGGGACCTCGATGCCGAGAAAAGACTGCGCAATGAAGGCGAAAAGGGCCAGGGTATAATAGCCGGAGGGGTTCCAGGCGAATCCCCAGGCGGCAGGAGTATTCGTGACAAAGGTTTTATCGACACGATGCCCGCTCGCCAGCCAGATGACGCCAGCCAGACCTACCAGGAAAACCGCCACAAAGGCAAAGACGAGCACCACTTTCACGAGTTTGAGGATCATGGCAGTACGCTGCACCGCCAGAACGCCGGAAAAAACAATAACCGCCATCAGCACCAGTCCTTGCTGCCAGGGTAGAACAAGCCAGCGTGGATTCAGTCCTTGCAGGTAGCCAACGATTACGTCGGCGGCAACAATCATTAACAAGACGCAGGGGAACCAGGCGCAAAATGCCACAAAGAAGCTCATGTAGCCGCCAAAAGCTCTGTGTGTCCAGTTATAAAGCGAACCTTCATGCGGAAACATATGACCGAGCTGGGCGGTAGCAATCACGCAGGGAATAAAGAAGGTGATAGCGCCAATAACCCAGAATGTGAAGGTGCCAGCGCCGGCTCCAATGGCGGAAGGAACGTTGGTAAGAAAGAAGATAATGATCACAAAGGTGGCCGCCAGACCAGAAGTATTGGCGACCTTTGGCATGGTTTGGACAGAGTACTCTTCAGATGTGAGTGTGCCAAACTCATCTGGCGGCTCTACTACTTGTAGAGGTTCAACTTGCCCTTTTGCAGGCATCCAGTCTGATTGTTTTGTGACCATGGCGCTTCTTTCCTTCCCTGTTACTAACATAGAGCGACGCCGGGAATGCGTTTAAGAACATAGTACACATGTGAATGTAGCCACACAGGTTTCGGTTCGGGAATGCGATATACCTTCGCAGAAGCAAAATATTTGCGTGGACGCGATACGTCACGTCCCTACCATCTGCTAAAGACAATATAGCAAGTGTACTACAGTTACTGGGCATAGATGCGTAAATGCAGCATAGATAGGAATATTTACCTAATCTGATACATAAAATTGGGGGAAAGGCATGGGGCATGGCGATTTAAAAGCCACCCGTTCCACATGGCGACCGCAAGGGTGTCGCTACTGGACGGGGGCGGCATATACGGCTATAATCAGGTCAAAATGCGCTATGTGCAGGAGGATTTGGACGATGCCGCGTGATCTACCTCTTGGCAACGGGAGACTGCTGCTGAATTTTGATAAAAGCTACACTGTGCGTGATATTTACTGGCCGCATGTCGGCCAGGAATTGCATACGGCGGGGGATATGTCGCGCACGGGTGTGTGGGTTGAGGGTCGTTTCGCCTGGTTCGACTCTCCCGATTGGCAGCGCGAAATGATCTATGAAGCGGAGACGCTGGTAACATATGTGACGCTTTCGCATTCTTCGCTGCAACTTACATTGCTGGTACGCGATTGTGTTGATTTCAACCGCCCGCTTTTCTTGCGCCAGGTGAGCATCACCAACCTGGCAGACCACCCACGCGACGTGCGGCTTTTCTTTCACTACGACTGGCACATCTGGGGCGCGGCGGACGCCAATACCGTTTTCTACGACCCGGCGCGACAGGCGCTGATTGCGTATAAGCAGCAAGCTTACTTTTTGATGAGCGGGCAGGTTGATGAGGGCGTGAAAGCGCGGATAGGTATTTCAAGCTGGGCAACGGGCAAGAAGGAGACCGGGGGCAAGGAGGGAACATGGCGCGACGCCGAAGATGGCGTATTGGGGCGCAATCCGATTGCGCAGGGGTCGGTGGACAGTACGCTCGCTCTGCACCTGGGCGCTATCGCGGCGGGCGAGTCGGGCATGGCCTATCACTGGCTGGCGGCAGGACCGAACATGGGGACCGTGACGGAACTGGATATCCTGGCTCGCGAGCGCGGGCCAGAGACTTTCCTGACGCGCACGCGCAACTACTGGCGCAGCTGGGTGAATAAGGATACACAGGATTTCGCCGACCTGTCCGCGCAATTGATTGATCAGTACAAACGCAGCCTGCTGGTGCTGCGCACCCAGATCGATTACGATGGCGCGATCATCGCCGCCAATGACGCGGATGTTGCGCATTTTTCTAACGACAGCTACTCGTATATGTGGCCGCGCGACGGCGCTCTGGTGGCGAATGCGCTCAGCCACGCTCGCTACTCTGAGATCACACGCGGGTTTTACGACTTCTGCAACTCAGTATTGACAAAGGATGGCTATCTACTACACAAGTACAATCCCGACCATTCGTGGGGGAGTAGCTGGCAATCGTGGATTGATGGGAACGGCAACCCGCAGTTGCCCATTCAGGAAGATGAAACCGCGCTGGTAATCTACAGCCTGTGGCAACATTACCGGCTGTTCTCGGATATCGAATTTGTAGCGCCACATTTCCGCTCGCTGATAACGCCCGCCGCCGATTTTATGACGAGCTACCGCGAAGAACATACGCGCCTGCCAGATGCCTCATTTGACCTGTGGGAAGAGCGACGCGGCATCCTGACCTTCACAACGGCAGCGGTCTACGCGGGACTGGACGCGGCCTCTCAATTTTCGGCGCTGTTCGGTGAAACGGAACTGGCCGGCAAGTATCGATCAGCGGCGAACGAGATTAAACAGGCGGCGCTGCATTACCTGTGGGACGAGGGATTGGGCCGCTTTCTACGTATGATTACCGTTGATAAGGATGGTACAATTCACAAAGACGCCACGATTGATAGCAGTCTCTGCGGATTGTTCCTGTTCGGCATGTTCGAAGCGACCGATAGCCACGTCGAGCGCACGATGCAACAGGTCGAGCAGCGACTATGGGCGAAGACGGCTGTCGGCGGTATGGCGCGTTACGAGAACGATTACTATTACCAGGTGACGCAAGACCTGAACCAGGCGCAGGGCAACCCGTGGTTCATTTGCACCCTGTGGCTGGCGCAATACCGCATAGCTCACGCCCGCGCTATTGACGAGCTGCATACAGCGCTTCCGTTACTGGAATGGGTACAGACCCATGCCCTGCGCAGCGGCGTCATGGCGGAACAGGTCAACCCTTTCACCAGCGAACCGCTCAGCGTGTCGCCCCTGACCTGGAGCCACGCTGAATACGTATTGACTGTGCGCTGGTACCTGGGAAAGTATCACCGGTTCATAACGAAATGAGAGGACCAGGCAGCACCCTCTCGTTCACATCTGAAATATTTGAGTGTGTGATAAGGAGAAGGGTCAAGATGCCGCGCTGGTTATATTTCTTTCTTATTTTCGCTATTCTGGCCCCTGTGCTGAATGCGTTGCAAGTTCCCCCGGCCCTACTCTTTGTAGTGGCGGGTCTGGGCATCGTGCCGTTGGCGGGGTTGATTGGTCAATCCGTCGAGCAGGTGGCGGAACACACGGGGGAGCGCATTGGGGGGCTGTTGTTTGCCACATTCGGCAATTCGACTGAGTTGATTATTAGCATATTCGCGCTCAGCGCGGGGCTGGTAGATGTGGTGCGCGCCTCCATCATCGGCTCTATCCTGGGCAACGCACTGCTAGTGCTGGGCATATCAACCTGTGTAGGGAGCATCAAGCATGGACGTTTGCATTTTGAGACACGCCCGGCCAGCCAGTATGCATCGCTGCTGGCGCTCTGCATTGGTGGTCTCCTGCTGCCAACGTTCGCCGAATTACTGGCATCGCGCAATAACCAGGCGCTGATTATGGAGCGAGGCGCAACGCTCTCAGACTTTATTGCCGTGTTGTTGCTAATTGGATACCTGGCCTCCATCCTGTTCAGCGTCTTTCGCGTGGGCGATACACCATCACCCGATGAACCCGATGAACTGGATATCGTGATAGGAGCGCGTTCCGAGTCTGCTATCGCGCGCCTGCTTGCGTACAGGCAGCAAATCGTGAAGAGTGGCAAGCCGGGCAATACCGATACGTTGCGCCAGATCGATTCGACGCTCCACTCTATTGTGAAGCATGAGACGGGCCAGCACGACACCCGGACAGTAAATACCGCTCCACCTCAGCAAGCGGCTACCCCGGAAGCGCCAGTAGCCCCAGGCGCAGGAAACGTAGAGCAAACTAAAACCAGAGAAGCCGGCACGGTGAAACCCAACCTCTGGCTAGCCTTGCTGTGGCTGACTGTAGCAACGGCGGGGGTGGCTGTGCTGTCGGAGATACTGGTGGGATCGATTGAGCCACTTACAAAAGCGCTGGGCTGGAACGCGGCATTCGTGGGGTTGATTTTTGTGCCATTGATTGCCAATGTAACGGAGTATTTCAACACTATCTCCATGGCGCTGGATAAACGCATGGAGATGGTGCTGGCAGCTTCCGCGGGGTCGTCTATCCAGATCGCACTGCTGATTGCCCCTATTCTGGTACTCGCCAGCCTGTTCGCGCCACAACGGCTTGATCTCGTATTTAGTATTGTCGAACTGGCAGTCCTGGGACTAGCCACCTTCCTTTTCAGCGAGATCACAGGTGATGGCGAGCTGGTGTGGTTAGAAGGACTATTGCTGATCCTGCTCTACGCTATGATGGGCGGCACCGTGTTCCTGTTCGGAGCTTGATACAGGTCATATGATGGGAACGCAATGGACGCGGCACGCCGCGTCCATTGCGTTCCCATCATATGACCTGTCGACCAGCTTACAAGAACCCTTCAGGCTTCCTTCTCCCGTCAGAGGGAGATGAAGGCCACGCCTGGGCCAGGGGCGAACTCCACGTTGACCACCTTCCAGTAATAGACACCCCAGTTCATAGTACTGGCAATCACATGTCCATCGCCCAGCATTTTCTCTACCACTGCCACATGTCCCAGCCCATATGCCCCTTGCACCCAGGGTTGCAAGTCAACGATGGCTCCCATTCGCGGCGTACTTGAAATCCGCCAGTTGAAAGCGCGCGCGCGAGCCGTCCACTGCCACGCATCCGATTGCGTCGTCCAGGGAACGTACACCTTGTTCAACTGGTAGAAACGCTGGGCAGCCCACCAGGTACACTGCCCATACGGGAAGAAATTCCCCTGCCCGCGCGCCGGTGGCGGACCGCTTTTTACTACTTGTTTGCCTGGAATACACACCGTTTGATTGACGTAAATCATGTTGGGATTCGCAATGCGGTTGTATGTCGCCAGCTTTTGCCACGACGTGTTGAACCGCGCCGCTATACCGCCGAGCGTGTTGCCGCCCTTAACCACGTAAACCTGGTCGCCCTTAGAACATGGGGATTGCGCGAATGCGCCAAATAGACGCATCCCCAGCCCGCCACCGAGTAAAAGTACCCCTGCCACCGCTACCACGCTGATGTGTCTGACGACGGCGCTTGCCATCCGACGCCGCGAAAAGATATGCCAGGTACGTGTTCTGGAGCCATCCTCTCCTCCATTCCCATACACTTCGTCAGGCACCGACTTCAATCCGCGTTGGTCTGTCTGCATACGCAAGTAAACCTCTCTCTAGTACAAATTTGCCTGGTCAAGAACAGGTCATCCGCCGTCCACCACATCACACATACCCCCGTAATCAATTTAATGGGACTGCCGGGCATATTAGCGCATCTACATGATGGACACGCTTGATACATCTTGACACATAGGAGAAATTGGCTAGATGCCACGCATCCGAACCTTGTCCCTCATGATTTTTACCGACCAATATGGGTCATGTCGTGTCACCCTGAGCGCAGCGAAGGGTCTGGTTGGCGGACACGGAGATCCTTCGCTGCGCTCAGGATGACACGCCCGGTTTTGATCAGAAAAAATCATTAAGATGGAGCTACGTCATTCACCTATTCGATTGTCAAAGTTTATCAGGACGAGGTCACGCATCATGCCTGATTTTAGTTGATAAATTTCGAGCTTTGTTCGCTTCGTGGTGCCAGCAATAAAAAGAATACTGGCGCGCTACCCAAGATGACCAGGCTTGCCAGCGGGCCGAAGCGTCCCGCTATGAAGCCAACGAGCGTCGGTAAGACGATCTCGAATGGCTGGCCGAGGCTTGAGATGAAGCGCATCATGCCTGAACGTCCGGGAAGGCGAGCGTATGCCTGGGCCTCAACGATGGGGTACAAGCATGAGCTGCCCAGGCTCACAATAAAGAAGGCGAGCGGGACAAACCACAAAGTGCGCACGAGCAAGAGGCCTAGTACGCCAACCAGTGCCAGCAACGATGCTATGCGGAGCAAACGCAGAGGAGCAATACGTCCGAGCAGGCGATCAAGCAGAAACAGGCCAAGAAAGCCGCCAGCCATGCCGACGCCTACCGTTAACCCACTCATAAGAGCGCTGGCGCGCAAGACATCGCGCAGGTAGAGTACCAGAAATGTGAGGAAAATTTCGTCGAGCATAGTTGTGAGCATGGACAGTATGACCCAGCGCAACAAGATCGTGTCGCGCAGAGCCACGCGTAGCGCAGCACGTATGCTTGTTGCAGGTTGGTTGTCTTTATGACTATAGGAATGGTGATGTTGGGGAAAACGCTGGAACCATACACCCAGGGCTGCCGCCAGCCAGCACCCGGCAGCAATCCAGCATAATCCGCGCCAGCCCAGGCCGAAGGAGACGATGGTTGTCACGACCAGTGGCGAGAGGAAATCACCAATACTGCTTAACATCGTCCAGCGCGTCATGATACGTGCGCCTTCGCCGGGCGCGTTGTCGATCAAGGCGGCCTGAGATAACCCAATCGCTATACCACCGGCGGGTGATGCCAAAGAGAAAGCTACCATAAGCAAGAAGAAAGAACTGACGCTGCCCGCCAGTACAAAGACACTGGTGAGGCCAAGCAGCCCTCCCAGTATCCACCAGCGTTTTGATCCCCGGTCGCTGAACAGGTAGAGTGGCGGCTCGAACACAACGCCTGATATGGCAGACACACTGAAAATCAGTCCGATTTGTTCATACGTCAATCCCAATTGACCGCGCAGCAGGGGCAGCCCTATAAAGAGGACGCCGGAGATCAGTTCGTCCAGCAGACCCATATTGATGAGCAGTAAATTTAGCGACGAACCGCGCTTGATGCGATCGAAAATGTGTCGAAGAAACATCGTGGAAAATCCCTTTCTCTCATGCGTTTCATGTCATGCCAACATCCATAAAAACTTGTTGCATGATTGAGAAAGGGCGGAGCGCGGGCAACACGAATTACGCCACTGAGTCGTGGCGTTGTGTTGCTATACTGCTGGTAAGAGGCAAGTTAGCAGGGACTGCGAGTTAGCATAATAGTTGCTCCTGATACCTATCTATCATAAGTAAGTATACTGGTGCAACCTGTACTGTCAAGAATATCGAATATGAATATTTTGCAATAAAAGTGGAGACAATCGAAACTATCGATGAAAATATCTTCATTAACCGGCCTTCAGGGCGGGGTGCCGCAGGAGCGGCGAAGCCCCGCCCGTATCCTGTACAGAAGAAGAAATCCCATTGTACAGGGTACGGGCGGGGCTTGCCCCCGCCCTGGCTGTGTGTCCCATTGGCCGTGTGCGCTTGCCCTTGCCCCGGCTGTATGCCCTTACCCTCGCCCTGGTCAACGCGCAAACTGCCCCGCCCTGGGTCATCGCACACTCACTCCTGAAGTACCGCCCCCTTGCCTGTTTTAGAACAGCATGGTACACTTGGCACATGAGATTACAACTTTTTTAGATATCGCTCGTAATAATTATCGGATACTGTTTTTCTGATATTACTCATTACAGAAATGTATATAAGCGGTGATAAAAATGGATACATCTCTACATGCTTCTACTTCGGTGGGAGTTTTCGGTTCTCTGCCGGCACGGACGAAGAGCGCGCGCCGTCGTCAAAGTAGCGGAGTGTTGTCTTCGCCAGGTATTTCGAGCGGAGATAAGGCTGTAGATTTGCAGGCTACCACGGGAGTACAAAGCATACCTGGTACCTTTGCGCGGGGGGTCATTGTGGAGGCGCTGAGTGATACAGAACTCGTCCAGCATACGCTAGCTGGTGATCAGGATGCCTTCGCAACGCTCGTCGAGCGGTATAAAGACGCTGTGCAGAATCTGGCATACCGGATGTTAAGTAATATCACGGAGGCGGAGGATGTCACGCAGGAGGTGTTTGTGCGGGCGTATACGCAGCTTGCTACGTATAAACCTGCTCACAAATTCAGCACCTGGCTGCTTTCAATCGCTTCGCACCTGGCTATAGATCAACTGAGGCGGCGGCGTTTCCTGGCATTGCCGCTGGAAGATGTACCGTTCCTGGAATGGGTAGCCGACCTGGGAGCCGGGCCTGAACAATCGGCTCTGGAAGGCGAGCAGCAGGATGAGATACAAATCTACCTGCGGCGTCTGCCCGGCAAGTACCGGGCCGTGATTGTGCTGCGGTACTGGTATGATTTGTCCTATGACGAGATCGCCCTGGCCTTAAACTTGACATCGGCGCTGGTCAAAGCGCGTCTCCACCGCGCTCGCGAATTGCTGGCGCGTTACATGAAGGATAATCATCTGAATGAGGAGGAACAGGTCGATGCGCTGCCGCGACGCTAAACAACAGCTCACCGCTCAGCGTGAAACTGAACCCGAACAGTCAGACAAGCTTCACTTGCAGGAACATTTGAAGCGATGTCCAGGCTGCCATTCGTTTGAACGGCGTCAATCATATCTCAATACCCTGCTTGAGCCGCCGCCTTCTCGTAGCTATTCTGGCATCTCAACCGAACGCATTATGCAGGCCGTCGAGCGGCAGAAACGTATCTCGCAGCAGCTTGAACATATCCAGAACCGGCAACAGGCACGCCTTGCGCGTATGGGTAAGGCGGGTCCTAAGATAGCCGGGTTGGCATTTTTAATAACAGGCGCGTTCGCCCTGGGGTTGTTTGTTTTGTTCCTGTTCCAACCCGAGGTCTTCATATCCCTACTCTCAACTCTGAGCGATTTCATCGATGCGCTGTATATGCTGACAGGCTACTTGCAGGCGGGATTGACGCTCATCACCAGCCAGACCTGGTTGTTGTCCGGGGTTGCTTTAGTGGTAGTGGTTATGATGGGCATGTGGCTTCGCCTTATGCGCATTCCACGCGAAGCATAAGCGACGAAGATCATGGCCGGTCGGTCATGATAGGGAGTTCTACATATGCTGAAATTGAAGCCGGCGCGATTACCTCGATTCCTGTTCTTGCTGATCGGGATCGTATTCGTTTCCCTGCTCGTTACCAGTGGTATTACAGGCATACTTTCACCTGCTGCGCTTGCGGCAGATAGGCCAAATCCCTGCACGAGCAGTAATCAGAGGCCAACATTCGGTGGTGCCATTACGATACGTGCTGGAAACATGCTGTGTAGCGACGTGACGAATATAGGCGGCACCGTTTCCATACAAGGGCGGGTCGGTGGCAACGTCCTGGCCTTTGGAAGCACAATTATTCTTACAGGAGGTGTGAACGGAGACATTAAATTGTTTGGCGGGAGCATTCGTTTTCGCCCTGGTTCCTATGTGCATGGGAATGTCAATCTGTATGGAAGCAGGGTTGATGGAGAGAAAGAAGCTCGTATAGGTGGGATGTTTAGTGACCATAGTAAATCAAGCGGTCTGTTTGGACCCAACGCCTTCACTCTTCCCATCTGGTTTCTTTTTCTTATGATCCCACTGGGCTTACTCTATACACGCTTCTTACCAGAGCATGTAATGTTTGTAGGCGCGACAGTGAAAAATCAGATGCGCCGCAGCCTGATGATCGGGTTATTGAGCGCGCTATTAACTCCGGCGGTGCTGCTTATCCTTATTGCATTGATTATATCCATTCCATTCGCATTGATCGTCCTACTCATAGTAGTGATCGCCTGGACATCGGGCGCTATTGCTATATGCTGGATACTTGGAGAGCAACTTGTCCATGTATTTACGGCGCATCCACACACGCGCTACCTCCAGGTCACTGTAGGAGTGATTATGCTAGCGGTATTCATATCGCTCCCGTTCATTGGTTGGATCGTGTTTCTTGGAACAGGCATCGTAGGATCAGGAGCAGTATTTCTCAGCCGTTTCGGAACGCGGCTCTACCAGCAGCCCAAACCGCCGCTGCCAATCTCATTGCAATTGTAGTAAACAAGCAAGTAAGACGACTATACTAACGAAGGGGTTAATTGCACCCGGCCTTCGGGTTGGATGAGGATTGAAGAAACAAACAACTGGACGATCAAACTACGTTGGAAAGATGTGACGGACACGATTGATATACTAACTATCAGGTGGCCGTTGAGGTGAATATGAGCATAGATGTTGAATTAACAGACCTTGCCTACGGGGGTGACGCGGTAGGTCGATACGAAGGGCGAGTCTTGTTTGTGCCGGGGGGTATCCCCGGAGAGCGAGTTCGCGTGGAGGTCGTAGAAGAGCGCAGGGGGCACGCGCGCGCGGAACTACTGGAAATCCTGCGTCCCGCTCCAGAACGTGTCGACCCGGACTTCCCATTGCTAACTGACAGTGGTTGCCAGTGGCAACATATTGCGTATCCGGCGCAATTGACCTGGAAAGCGCATATTGTGCGGCAGTTGTTGGTGCGCATTGGCAAGCAACCGGACGCCCTCGTTCATCCTACTATCGGTATGCCCGCCGGTGTTTCTCCCTGGCATTATCGCAACCTGGCCCTCTTCTCCATCGGGCCGGCCAACGAAATAGGTTTCAAACTGACCGAGAGCCATGATGTACAGGACCTGGAGACGTGTCCGCTTTTGCATCCCGCGTTGGACATGGTGTACCAGCACATACGAGCGCGTTTGCTCGCAACCTTTGGTGATTCTCTGGCGCAGATGATCCAGGGCTTCACGATTCGCGGCGCCATCGGCGCAGTTGCCACCAACGGAAGCGCAACGCCGGTGAAGGCGGTGCCTACCCTGTTAAGCATCCATGCGCGGCCTGGTTCGGAAATCGAGTCGCCCCAGGAACTGGCGCAGGAGCTCATGACCAGCGCGCCGGGTATCGTGGGCGTGATTATAGAGCGTGTCGGTGGTCGCTACGGGCGTGTTGTGGCCGGACAGGAGTACCTCACGGATGCTGTGCTGAACAAGCGTTTTCGCACGTCCTCCGATTCGTTCTTCCAGGTGAATATGTCGCAGACGCCGGTACTGGTCGAACGGGCGGTAGCCATGCTTGAGCCAATGCGCTCCGAGGTAGCCCTGGACGGGTATAGCGGCGTTGGCCTCTTCTCGGCTTTCCTGGCGCAACGAGCGGCGCGCGTGCTGGCAATAGAGTCACAGCCAGGCGCGGTAATGGATGCGCGCGCCAATGCTACGCTGAACAACCAGCCCAACATTACGGCGCTGGAGGGTACATTGGAACGACTGCTGGGTCAGTTATATTACCGGCGCGAACGTATCGACGTAGCGCTGGTTGACCCGCCTCGCGCTGGATGCCATCCAAAAGCAATTCAGGCGCTGCAATCGCTTGCGCCGCGCTCAATAGTGTACGTTTCCTGCGACCCCAGCACACTGGCGCGAGACATTTCTTCGCTCTGTCTCAATAATCGCTACCGGCTGCTCTACGCGCAGCCTATCGATATGTTCCCACAGACCTACCACATCGAGTGTATCGCGCTGCTAGCGCGCAATGGATTAAGATAAGAGGAAAAAGAGAGGGCGCGCGCGCCCTCTCTTTTTCCTCTATAATGGATGGCTTACGATCTTTTGCTCAGGATGACCTGGATTTGCGGCTTTTCATTGGTATCGATGATGGTATCTACAACGGTACCGGGCGGGGGTATTTGCATAACAATCCGGCCCGACTCTACATTGGGATAGCTGTCGGATTCTCCAATCGGCACAACCCTCATGCCAAGCTGGCCAGCTCGCTCAACGGCAGTCCACAGGTCTAAGGATTGCAGGTTCGGTATGCCCCGGTTGGCAACTTTCGTTTCAATCTTCCCTAACATGGTACTAAACCAGTCTTTTAACATGTCCTTCTGGTCATTCGCGTTCCTGGTCTTCTCATACTTCGCTTTGAAGCTCTGGATTTCGTAAATCTTATCCTGGACGAAAAAAGGATGCGTAATGTGACGCATATGAATATTGGGATTATTGCCCTGCGTCTCAATGTACAAATTGCCTATGCTCAGACCAAGCAGGATAATGTTGGGGATTTTCACTTCGATCTTCGCGATTTTATCGTAGGTTGTGGTATCATGCTGCTCGGACAGGATGATTAATTTGCGGTTGATGTCGATAATACGTTTATTGGTCAGAATAAACACATCATCGATATAGCCGATATACACAAGGCCCACGACTACCAGCAGGAGGACGAATGCTACGGCAAATATGCCGAAATAGACCCGTGCGACAAGCGCGCCAATAAATGATAGTAGCAGAAGTAGCACGGGGATAATAAGTCTAACCACCAACAACCACCGACTACGTTGGACATACATGATGGTCTTTTCTTCCGCGTCATAATGCACATCGCATTCGATACGCAACGGGCCACCAAAGCGGCGTAAAGGGGCGCGCAATTTGGTTGGCGATTCTCGATGTGCATATTTCGCGTCGGCATCTGGCAGAGTTGGCAGTGGCTCATGCTTCGCTAATCTCGCAAGAGCCTCATCCCTGGTTTCATCGGGCGCGGCAGATGCAGGCTTTGCGGCTGCCTTTGCGCTCTTATAGCTCTGACGAATGCCCTCGATATCATCGCGCACGCCCTTAGGATCGCGCACATTTTTCAAATACAGGGCTTTACCGCCCGCCAGGTAGACATGCACAGTGCCATAGTTGAGCATTATGCTCACGGGCGTATCCTGCTCTACGGCAACCTGTTGCACTTTATCCAGTGAGGTTTCATTGCGCGTGGGATTATTTAAAAGGCCATGCCAGGTAAGGATACGTTTATTGGTGACGATGTCAATATTCACCCACCAGAGTTCGAAAATGCGATAGGCACAAAACAGAGCAGTTGCGATGATGGCAAAGATAGAGATGGGATAAAGAACGGCGAACATCGCGCCAGGCAAGATACTGCGTGTCTCGAGCCAGACGACCACACCCAGGAAAATTAGCGCCCCCAGCAGGGGCAGGGCTGATTGTACGTAGAAAATCGGATGTTCGCGCACAATACGTCGTATCGTCTCGCCCTCTTGCTGCCCGACGAAGCGTTTGGTTTTGTCGGGTCCGCGCCTGAAACGCCGGAACATGGCGTGTACTCGTACCGGCTTCCACTCGTTCGTCTGCGCTTGTTTTGTACCGCTCATGCAAATACCTCTAGTAGTAACGTACAATCAAGAGACACTTACTTTTTGGCAGGGGCACCTGGTTTCTTTACGCGCGATGCGATAAGACCGGCAAGCACTACCACGATTGCAACGATGATGAGCAGTGGAACGTAATTCGTCACCACATTCTGAGTAGGGGTGCCGAAGCCTACCGTTATCAAGGGAGACTTCGCAAAGATGTTGGCGATATAGGTGATCAGAAAATACCCTGTTACTAGCCCCGGCAGCACGCCAAGCAGGTGTTCGGCGGGAGTGAGATTTTTGCCTGGGAAAGCGCGGTTTCCAATATAGTATCCGACAACAACAATTACGACAAACGCAATCAGTGTCACCGTAAGAACAGCAATCGCGTCAGGCCTGGCAGGAGTCGAGACCGGCCCCGAGGAGAAAATATAACGTAAGACGACCGGCGTTTTCACAAAAACGAGTTGCGCCAGAGCGTCACCGCCATTGAGCAGCAAAAAGAGCACACCCGTCAGAGCGAAAGCCAGCGAAATAACCTCGCGACGCCATCCCCGCAAGAAGCCAATAACCCCGAAGGCTACAATGGAGAAAACGAAACATTGCTGGGATGTAAATAACAATGACATAAAGCTTCTGCCTCCCTTCCCTGGGACGCCACAGTATACCAGAATGCCCCCCAGGGGTCAAACCAAACGTACTTGTTGCTCTCTCAAACCGCTTTTGCTTTTATCATACCACATCTTAACAACAAATTAAAGCGCCTTCTAATAATTAATATTCCTCTAATCCAGGCATAGCAAAAGCGTCCAAACGCGCATTACAGGCATTCTCTAGTTCGCCAGGACCAACTTCACTACATAACTAAACTCATTCCACAGAGCATGGGCGATCGTACTGTTCTCTTCTACTCTGAAGATGTTCCCAGCAACGGCAAACATTTCTACAGTGAGCCCTGTTCCCTCGATCAACAATATGAAATCGGCAGGGGTATAGCAACGAACGGTTTGAGTAATCAACTGGCTTTTGTCTCCAATTGGCCACCACTGATCAAGAAAGCGGCCGCCTATGGGATCGAAGTCATATTGTCGCATCAGTCCACGTTTTTCATCCCGTTCCTCTGTTCCTGCCTGGCATACCCACCACCAGGGGCTGAAGACGTCCATTAGTACACAACCCCCAGGAACCAACCAATCTGCTGCAATACGTTGGAGCAGTAGTCGATTGTCTGCATCAGAACCCATGCCAAAGCTGTCCCAGTGACAGATCAGATCAAATCGCTCGAGAAAATCGAGTGTATAATAATCGCCTTCAATGACAGTGAGATGTCCCTGCCGTGGTTCCTGGGCAAGCTCTCGAGCAAAAGAGGCACGGAGCGGACTTAACTCTACGGCAATCACGCTATGTCCCAGGTCAGCCATAGCTGCTGCCGTGCCACCAGCCCCTGCACCTAATTCCAGAATGCGTTTCTTGCCTGCACCGCTGTATTGTTCAATGGAGGTGGCCCTTGCTCGATGAGAAGCGAATATACCAGTGGAACCCATCCACTCGCTTCTCTTTGTATAAAATGGTTCTATCCAGTCCATTGCTGCTCCTGTGGTTTTCTTTCTGTCCATGTTCTTTCTTCCTTTACACTGTTGATTATATCAAAGGCTGTAAATCCAAACTTTATTCTGGCAGAAATCACACAATTATTCTGGTGGGTCGCACACTGACCAAAAGTTCTATAAAAGCCGCCAAAATGTTCTCTTTCCCACTCAGGTGTGGTATAATTGATAAGTAGGCTCGAATCTTGCGGGATCCTCCCCGGAAATGTGTTTCAACCCACTATCTTGTTGTAATAGTTTCGTTATACGTGTGTGTATTAAGGATATGCTATGAGCCTGGAATCTGGGAATGCCGGGAATACGAAATTAGTCAGCATCGTCGAGGAAATGACAGGCGCATACCTCGACTATTCAATGAGCGTGATTGTTAGCCGCGCTTTACCCGATGTGCGCGATGGTCTCAAACCAGTGCATCGCCGCATCCTCTACGCTATGGATCAGATGGGTCTGCAATCCACTAAACAATTTCGTAAGTGCGCCGGTACGGTCGGTGAAGTCTTGAAGAGCTATCACCCGCATGGTGACGCGGCGGTATATGAATCACTGGTGCGTATGGCGCAGCCC